>CAYNSJ010000016.1:2036-7204 GCA_964399835.1 uncultured Methanobacteriaceae archaeon
GTGATCATACTTATAATAAATTTATGGAACTTAAAAAAGCTGAATGGGACGATTATAGAGTACAAGTATTCAATTACGAAATTGATAAATATATTGACTGTTAAATGTTATTTTTTTTATTTTTTTATTTTATTTTTTACTATTAATTTATTATTGATTAAGCTTGTTATATGATTATTAATATTCATTTTTAAATTATACTTATTTAAATTAATTTTTTTGTTCTAAGTTTCTTGTTTTATGTAGTTTTTATAAATTTAAAAAAAATATTATATATGATATAATGTGAAAAAATAATATGGTTATTCATTTTTAAAATTGTCTGAGATTATACTAATTTTTTCAGAATACAAATTTAAAAATAATTTCCAAATTTAGGAGGTTTTAATATTAAACATTTATTTAGATTAATTCTTCTTATTTCAGTAACATTTATTTTTGTCACTGCAATGATAGTAACAGATAATGAATTAAATAATTCAAGGGAAAATATCATAAGTGATACAGAAATTGTAATAAATCTAAATAGTACAACATCAAATCCAGATAGTAATAACACAGTTAATAATACTACAAGTAATGAAACTAAAGTAAATAATACTACTGTTATTAATAATACTACAATTAAAAACAACACACTCCATAATAACACTAATGTTAGTAATATATCAATTAATAATACTACAATTGATAATAAAGTTATAATTACAAATAGAAGTAGCACAATTAACAACACAACAATAAATCCAAATAATCAGAATATAATTAAAAAATTAGATAATATAAATAATTTAATAAACTCAAAAGAGTATAAATTAGTAATAATTTTTTTGGTTTTATCTACAATTACATTGTTTTTTATTCTAATATTTAGAAGATAAAAAATTTATTCATTTGATTATGTGGATTACTTTTTTATTTTTTTTTGGAATTATCTAATTTAAGTATTAAATTAGTTATTAAATTAGAATTACTCTTTATTTTAGTATTAACTTATTGTTTATATTTTAATTATAGTTTATTAACTTATTTTTTTATTATTACTTTTTAATTGTATTATCTACTTTTTGTTATGAGTTTTAGTTTTTTTAAGATATTTTAATGTTATTCTTCTCTTTGTACTGTTTTTGTTTTATTTTTAATATTTTAATATTTGTTTTTTATGAATTTAATTTAAATATATTCTTTTTTTCAAAAATTTTTATTTTATTTATGGAAAACATTTATATACTGGAAAGAGGAAACATATTTCCGACGACAATTAATATCATAAATAAAAAAAGATAGAGATTAATATCATAGATAAAAAAAGATAAAAATTTTCGGAAATCTTTTTTTAATTTTCTTAACTAAGGAGTTTAAGATTAGTTATGTCAACAAAACAAGAAAAAATTGATGAAGTAATAAAACAAATAGATGAAGATGGCTCAAAATTTCTACGATTACAATTTGTAGATATTCATGGTACACCAAAAAATATGGCAGTATCACTCAAAAGTGCAGATGATGTAGAAGATATTATTAAAGAGGGGTCATTATTTGATGGATCTTCTATTGCAGGATTTGTATCAATAGATGACAGTGATTTATTATTAAAACCAGATGTAAATACATTCTCAACTTTACCATGGAGACCAGATGAAAAAGGTGCATGTAGATTTATTTGTGATGTACATTGGCCAGATGGAAAACCATTTGAAGGAGATCCAAGAGGAATTCTTAAAAAATCATTAAAAAAAGCAGCAGATCTTGGTTATCAATATAATATGGGTCCAGAACCAGAATTTTTTATAATTGAAGAAGATGAAAATGGAAACATAGTACCTGTAGATACAGGTTTATATTTTGATGTAGAACCAGTAGATAAAGGTACAGATATAAGAAGAGAAATTGTATTAGGTTTAGAAAAATTAAACTTCAATATAGAAGTAAGTCACCATGAAGTAGGGCCAGCACAAAATGAAATTGCTTTCAGATTTGATGATGCTTTAAAAACAGCAGATGCTGTTATAACATTTAAACAGGCTACAAAAGCATTAGTTGATAATCTTGGATATAAAGTAACATTCATGCCTAAACCATTCTTTGGTGTAAATGGTAGTGGAATGCACTGTAACCAAAGTTTATTTAAAGATGGTAAAAACATATTTTATGATCCTGATACTGAAACACAGTTATCTCAAGAGGCTTTATATTTCTTAGGTGGATTATTAGAGCATGCTCCAGCATTATCTTCAATATTATCACCAACTGTAAACTCATACAAACGGTTAGTTCCAGGATATGAAGCTCCATGTTATATTGCATATGGTCTTAAAAATAGATCCACACTTTTAAGAATACCAGCATCAAGAGGAATTGGTACAAGAATTGAATGTAGATCAGCAGATCCATCATGTAATCCATATCTTGCATTTGCAGTATTATTAGAAGCAGGTTTAGATGGATTGAAAAATAAAATAGACCCTGGAGAACCAACTGAATTCAATGCATTCCAGTATAGTCCTGAAGAATTAGCTGAAAAAGGTATAAAAACATTACCTACAAGTCTTTGGGAAGCATATCATACTTTGGAACATGATGAAGTAGTTAAAAATACTCTTGGTGATCATACTTATAATAAATTTATGGAACTTAAAAAAGCTGAATGGGACGATTACAGAGTACAAGTATTCAACTATGAAGTTGACAAATATATAGATATCTAAATATAGTTGGGATGACATTAAGTATTATTATTTCAAAGGATAATTATATTATAAACATTATCCTACTTTTCTTTTGTAGGTTGTAAAGTAGGTTTTCTCTTCTCAAATTTATAATATTTTTAAATATTATCTTTCTCTTTTATTATTCCTTTGAAATAATAACTCTTTTTTTTACTATATGGATATTTTTTCTATTTTATTCTCCTTTTTTTAATAAGGGGGAACTATATATCTTTTTTTAAATTATTATTAACATTGATGTTGCATATTTAAAGTAAATGATAACATTTTTTGAATTTTAACTTTTAAACTTAATTTTTATTTATTAAATAATAAAATGAAGTGATTATTGTTATATTATCTTTCTATACAATACTTTTATTATGGGAAATAGGTAACATATAATATGAAGAATTATTATAAATAATAACTATAATTAGGGGGTGTTTCTTTATCTCTGTAAAACAGGAAACAGATTTAAAAATGATGGAAATCTTAAGGATTTTAAATGCAAGCCAAGAGATAATGGGAGCAAAAGCAATATCAGAAGAATTAAATAAAAGGGGTTATATCTTAGGTGAACGAGCTGTAAGATATCATATGCGTATACTTGATGAAAAAGGATATACTGAACGAATAGGTTATGCTGGACGTAAAATAACTAAAGACGGAATTGAAGAATTAACTAAAGGATTAATATATGATCAAGTTGATTTTACGTACTCTCGTTTTGAAGAAAAGATGTATGGTGTAACTTTAGATCCAAAAACAGGAAAAGGTTCTGTAATTGTTAATATATCCTCTATCAATGATCTTAAAGCTGAAAATATTATTAAAGATGTATTTCAAGAAGGATTATCTGTAAGTCCAAATATTGATATTGTACATAAAGATAATAAAATTTATGTTGAAACAGTTTGTGGAACTACAATTGATGGTGTCTTTCAAAAATCAGGAATAATTACGCAACCACTTTGTGGAGGTCTAATTGAAGTAGAAGATAATGTACCTATACGATTTGTAGAACAAATATCTTATAAACAAACTTCTTTAACACCTCTTGAAGCTTTTACTGGGGAAGGTAATACTTCTGTATTAAATATAATACATAATGGATCTGGTCTTGTACCTGCAAATTTTAGAATAATACCTGCAGCTAAAAGAGAACAAGCATTATCTATTCTTAAAGATTTAAAGAAAATTGGTATTGATGGTGTAATTAAAGTAGGAGAATCTGGTAAATCTGTATTAGGCGTACCTGTTCCTGAAGATATGGTGGGTATAGCTATTATTGGAGGGGTTGCTCCTTTATGTGCAGCACAAGAAGCTGGTTTTGACATGGATATTAAGTTAGCAGATAATTTTGCTGATTATGAAAGAATGATTATTTCTAAAAATAAGCCTGATATAAAATTAAAAACACCAAGTGAAGAAAAACAAGATAAAATCACTTTTGTTTTGAATAAAGCTTATAATTTAATGTCTAATGTTACTTTTGATCCTGAAACATTTACTGGTGATGTATTAACTAATATTTCTTATGTTAAAAAAGATAAATTAAATCAATCAATTGAAATATTAAATGAAGTATATAAAAAGAAACCAGCATATTGTGTCGGTAATCGTTATGCTATCTTAGAAGGTTTTGATGATTATGTTGGTATTGCAACAATTTGTAGTTTAACTGTTGATGCTATATTGACTGGAAAAGGTATTCAAGCTATGCCTTTATATAGTGGTATATTAGATGTTGATAATAATATACGTAGATTTATTGAATTAATTTCATATACAGGTTCTTCTGTTGATCCTCATGAAATTTTTATCAAAAAAGATATGCATAATGTATATGGAGCATTAAAAAATTCAGGTCAAATATTGGCAAATGTACATACTATCCCCTATGTATCACGAGATCAAACAATTAATATTTTAAATCAAATTAAACAAACGGGATTTGAAGTATTATCAGTAGGTCAACCGAATGAATATGTGTATAATGCTAAAGTTGAAATGTATCATTTTGGATTTGTAACTTCTGGTGGGTTAAACCCTATAGTAGCAATTAAAGAAAAAGGGATACCTGTAAAAGTAAAGACTATTGAACGATTAATGGATTATAATTCCTTTGAAGAATTTTAATTATAATAACTAATATATAATAAAGAACTGATATAACGTTATTAATTAAAATTAATCCATATTTTATTTTATTTTAAGTATTAAAGTAATTTAATATCTAAAAAATAATTTACGTATTCCTAAAAATAAATTAATTTAAATAGTGTAAAAGATATATCGATTTATAAGGATAAAAGATATAGTAATAATAAATCTTTTAAATTGAATTGAATATAAAAATAAAATAAATTATATAAAAAATAAAAAAATTTTATGGTGAAAATATGGCAGTAACTTTTGATACAACAAAATGTAATGGTGTAGAAGCATGTCCTGGAG
>CAYNSJ010000016.1:7304-37686 GCA_964399835.1 uncultured Methanobacteriaceae archaeon
TAGTTGACGAAGAAGCATGTACTGAATGTGGACTTTGTGTAATGAACTGTCCTAACGAAGCTATATCCAAATAAGCTTAGTGTTTAGGATTTTTTATTCTTTTAAATTTAATTAAAAAAATTATTTTAGGTGATTTATAATGGCAGTAACTTTTGATACAACAAAATGTAATGGTGTAGAAGCATGTCCTGGAGGAGGTCTATGTATAGAAATTTGTGCATTAGATGCTCTTACCAATGTTGACGACAAACCTGTAGTTGACGAAGAAGCATGTACTGAATGTGGACTTTGTGTAATGAACTGTCCTAATGAAGCTATATCCAAATAAGTAAATTATTTTTTTTACATTTTCTTTTTTTTATAGAATATTATAGTTTAATACTATTTTTACTTTATTTAATACTAAATTATTATTCATTAACTTGTGAATATTATAATAAGTATAGCTAACTATTTTTATTTAATTTTAATTTCAATAATCAAAATTAACTTATATTAATTCCTATTTTTAAATATACTAAATAATGTTCAATTATAGATTAATACGTTTAATAATAGTATATATTATATATTGACATTTACTAAATAGTATTATAAGAAAATAAAAAATGTATGACTTTTAATATGTTGTGATTGAATGAATAGTTTAGAATTTTATGATGATAATAATATTTTTCCTAGATTTAATTTGCCATCACATAAAGAAATATATTATGCGTCGGTTGAGGATAGTATAACATTTGATAGTAATGTAATAAAACTTTTTAATGAATTATCTGAAGATCAAATTTTTATAACAAAACCAACTTCTGATAAAAATGATTTTAATATAGTTGAATTAACTAATCAAACTAAAAATGAAAATTATTATGGATTACATCTTTTAGGAACATCTGTAAAAAAGGGACTCCATAAAAATGATAAGAATAATACTCTTTTGAATCTTTTAAAAAAAGTTTATGAAACAGGAAAAACTGAAATTATTAAAGCTAAGTTATATGAAGATAATTTTAATACTAAAATTCTTGAATTTCAAATGTTTAAATATGACAGTTTGGTTATTGTACTTATTAAAAATATTACAGAATCTATCTTTTCTAAAAAACAGGATGAATTGATAAATTATACTTCTCAATTTATTGTACAAAATTCAAGAATTGTGAAAGCTAGTAAATCTTTTTTGGATTTGTTAAATATAGACTTAAATCATAATTTTTGTTATTGGTCTAAAAGTAAAATTCAAGTGTTAAATGGTTCAAAACAAGAGCAATGGCTTGAAATTTATGAAAAAGTTATTAATCAGAAAGTTACACATGCAGAAAAAATGTGTATCAAATTAGATAATAGAATTTATTGGCTAAATATCTGTGTAAATTTTGTTTTATTTCATAAAAAATCAGCAGTTTTAGTTACTTTTGATAATGTAACTAATCAAAAAGAAATGATTCGGGAATTAGATAAAAATAGATGGGAAACTAGACAACTTAGACATCAATTATCAGAACTTCAATTAATATCTAAAACTGCAATATCTTATAAAGTATTGGATAAACCTATTATGTGGACTCCTGAATCTTATAATATATTAGAATTAGATTTATATGGTGAGTATCATGGGGATTTATCTGAATTTATAATTGAAGAAGAAAGTCATTTGTCAATAGAAAAACATATTAAAAATGTTTCTATGGATAATAATTATATAACTTATAAACTATGTATAGTAACACCTAAGCATAATAAAAAGTATCTATCTGTACATACTTTCTTTAAATTTAATGAATATGGTGAACAAGTGGGTTATACTAGTTTTTATATGATATAAATCTTTCTATTTAATTTATTTTTATTCATTTTTTTAAGTTTGTTTGTATTATTGTAAGTTGAATTTTAATTATTTTATATGTACTTTTTTGTACATCAATTTTATTAATTTTTTAATCTATTTTTATTATTTATTTTTTTCTTAATATTACTATTTAATCTTTTATTAATCAATATTTTTTTTAGAATTTTTTTTTAGAATATTTAGCGTTTATTTATTCTTTTTTCATTATGTAACTATTTGTACTTTATTTTTCATGTATTGAATATATATTATTAAAATAATAATATATGTATAAATATGTTCATTATATTTTTTTCAGATATTAAAAGGTACTTTTATGAACATGGTGAATTATATTATTTTCATTTTTTACTTATATTTAATGTACATATTATAAAAGTTTTCTTATTTTATTTAATATTATTTTAATCATATGATTTATATAGTAATTATGTTTAATATAATAATTAAGTTACGATGTTATATCTTTATTTTATAAAATAATAGTTGTAGTAGGCTAAGATTTTATATAATATTCCTTAAAATAACTTATTTGATAAATAATATTTAATATAATATTATTTTAATATAGGAATAGTTAAAAGTATGTCAAAAAAATTAATAATTGTATAATAATTGTATAAAATTAAAGAATAGGGGGATTTTTCATGAATATGAAAGATAAAATATTAGAATCAGCTTTTCTTTTGTTTTTGGAGAATGGGTTTTCTTCTGTTTCAATAGCAGATATAAAACAAAAATCAGAAATATCTAGTGGAACTTTTTATTATTATTTTGAAAGTAAAAATAAATTGATAGATGAAGTTATGCAAGAGTATGTTATATCATTTTTTTATCAAGTCTTAGATAGTTCAAAAAATTATGAAGGTACTTCGAAAGAAAAATTAACTTTTTTAACAAAGCAAATTATGGGGATTGACCAAGAGGATAAAATAGAATTATATAAAAATTCAACAATGGGAGATTATAGGAGATTACATTTATTATATTTAGAAGGTGTACAAAAATATGAGTTAATGGCTAATGTTTATCATGATTTCATATTAAATTTAAGAGATTTTATAAAAAATATTATAATTAAAGGTAAAAAAACAAGTGAAATAAGAGAAGATGTTGATGTTCAGAAAATAACTACAGTAATTGAAAGTAGATTATTAGGTGATTTAATGTTATGGATTGCAGTACCTGAAATGAACTATGATGATTTTAATTCTATTAACTCTTATGATATTTGGTCTTTAATTGAAAATAACTAAATTTATCATGTCATGATTATTAGGAAGATTTAAAAAAATTTATTTATTAATAAATTTTAAAATATACTATTTTTTATTATTTTATTTCTTTTTATAAGTGTTTTTATAATAATATTCTTTTATAAAATTAATATTACTAAAAATTAAATAGTCTTATTAAGTATTTATTAAATATAATAATATAATGAATTGTTTTTGATTTATGGGGTAATTATGAAATCAAATAAAATGAAAGAAAAAATAATAGAAACTTCATTCTTTTTATTTTTAAAATATGGATTTACATCAGTATCTATTCAAAATATAGCTAAAGCAGTAGATATATCTGTTGGAACATTTTATTACTATTTTAAAAGTAAAGATGATGTGGTTCATGCGGTAATGGAAAAATATATATTTCAATTGTTTAAACAAATAAAAAAGTATGGTGAAGAATTTGAAGGAACATCTAATGAAAAATTAAGGTTCATAGTATTATTAATTTTTGGTTTTAAATCAGAGCTTAATAAACAATTTGATTTTTATCAAAATCTTACAGCAGAAGAACATAAAAGATTTCAGTTATTACTTTTAGAGGGAGTACAAAAATATGAAATAATGCGTGAAAAATATTATGAATTTACACTTGATTTTAAAAATCATATAATGAATATTATTTTAGAAGCTCAAAAGAATAATGAAATTAGGACGGATTTAGATGTTTATGAAATCACAGGTTTAATTCAAAGTGCTATAATTGGTACACTTCAATTATGGGTATCATTACCAAATTTTGATCTTAATTATAATTTAAATAAAAATATTGATCATATTTATCTATATGTGGAAAAAAAGAATTTTACACCGAAATAAATATTTTTTGAATTTTAGAAATTTGTAAATCTTTTAATGTAAATTCTTGTTGAAATTATATTAATTTAATAAAATAAAATATGTTTGAAAATAAAATAGATAGGAGTATAGTGAATATATGGAAAATACAAAAAATAAAATATTGGAGTCAGCTTTTATTTTATTTTTGGAATATGGGTTTTCTTCAGTTTCTTTTCAAGATATAATTAAAAAATCGGAAATATCTACAGGAACATTTTATTATCATTTTAAAACTAAAGAAGAAGTTGCATATAATGTAATAGATAAGTATATAATTAACTATTTCAAAGATAGTTTAAAACGTTCAAAAGAGTTTGAAGGTACATACTCTGAAAGATTACAGTTCCTGTTACAACAGGTAGTTGCATTAGATAATAACACTAAAAAATCAGTAGAACTTTACACTAATTCTGATATCAATGATTATAGGAAATTACATTTATTACTTTTTGAGGGTGTACAAAAATATGAATCTTTAGCTAAAAGTTATTCTTATTATTCTACTTTAATAAAAGAGTATATGATTGAAATTATTGTTGAAGGTAAAGAAAATAATGAGATTAGAGATGATATTATTGCAGAAGAAGCAGTATGTTTAATCCATTCAGTTATGGTGGGTACTTATTTATTATGGATAGGTTCACCTAATATTGATATAAAACGTTCTTTATATAATAATATGTATCACATATGGTCTTATTTAGAAAAAAAAGATTAATTAAAATTAATTAGTATATTGACATAAAAAGGGGATTAAGTAAAGTTAATCTTATGATTAACTTATGTTAAGATAATATCTAATTTATCTTGTTCAATTGCATTTTTAATTTCTCTTGATATTCTACGTCCCATACTCATAGGTTCTCCGTATTTAAGGTAGCTGTATGGTGATCCGTTCATGAAAGTATTTGTACCTCCATCAATACGAGCACTCATCTCAAATACTACTATTTCTCTGTCTTCGTTACATAGTGATTGTAAACAGAATGGTCCATTCATACCAGGTGCTACAAGTTTTTTAGCTGTTTTTACAAGATTATCTCCATTGTTGAACACTTGATCTAGTAATGATTCTCTTATTACTACTGGATGGTTTCCAGTAATAACAAATGATGGGTCATCATTTAGTTCTATCTGATCTTTTGCTGGGATTCTGCATAAACCATCAATGTCTGATTCATATCTTGTATCCATTCCCATAAGTTCAACTTCATCATTTAAAGCTGAGTAGAAGTAGTGTATGCAGTAATTACAACCGATAACATATTCTTCTATATGTGCTTCTTTTATATCTGCATCTTCGATCCAGCCTTTTTCTTTCATTTCATCAATTTTTCTATTATATTCTTCAAAACTAGAAGCTATGAAATATCCAAGTCCACCTCGAGCTCCAGGGAATTTAACCATTACTTCACGATCTATATCTTCAGGATTATCATATTTATAAGGCATCCTAATATTAGATTCTGTAATCATTTTTCTTTCTTTATCTCGTTCTGCTTCCCATCGGAGTATATCACGATTTCCAAACATTGGTACGTTGAATTTATCTTCAACATTATCTAAACCTGCATATGCTACAAAAGATCCATGTGGAACAACAATTGCATTCATTGCTCTTAATTGATCTTGAATATCATCATTTACTATGTCTTTAAATTCATCTACATATATGATTTCATCAGCTACGCCAAATCTTTCATAAGGTACTTCTCTTCCTCTTTCAGATACAACTGCAGTACGGAATCCTTCTTGTTTTGCACCTTTAAGTATATGTAATGCAGTGTGACTTCCTAATGTTACAATTGTAATATTTTCTTTATCGTATTTATCTACTATAGAGAGTATATCCTCTTTTTTTACTTTTCCCATTATATTAGCTCCAATTAAATGGTATAGATTATCACTCTCTCTTTTTTTAAGAGAATGATTTTTTTTTATCATAGCAGATTTCTAGTTTTAATTCTATTATATCTTGTTGAATATAATAATTTGAAGAAATTACTATGATTATCATTATTAATAATTATATATTTGTACCTTATACTTTTAATATCATTCTAATATTTTTTTTATTTAATCCTATTATATAGACAGGTCTTTCTATATTTATTATAAATATTTTTATTAAGTATAAATCATATAATTCTAAATATATACTTACTATAATTTATGTAATTTTAAATATAAAATAAGGGATAAATAAAAGAATAATTTTTATTTAGCTAAATATTCTTTACATTTTATAGTAATAAATAATAATTTCGGATTTTAAATTATTTAACAAAATTATTACTTTTTATTTTTGATTATATTTTCATATAACGTTTTTTAAAAAAATTTAATCTTAGGGAGCATAATAAAGATATGGTACTTAAAGTAAACCAAGATCACTGTCTTGGATGTGGAGCATGTATAATTGTATGTCCAGTAAATAGAGAAATATGTCCTGAAGTAACAGGTGGAAATGGACCAGAAACAACTGATGTAATAAAATTAGTAGAAAATGGAGTAATTACATTGTTCCATCCAGAATTATGTACTGAATGTGGAGAATGTAATAAAACTTGTCCAACAAAAGCAATTTATACGCAGTGATACAATGACAAATAATAAACAATTAAATGTAATTTTGAATACAGGAACTAGTATAATTCAAGCATTTTATGAAAAAAAAGGATCAACATTAAAAGATGAATATAGACAAGCAACAGCAGTAGCTTTTATGGATCCAAAAGATATGGTAAAACTTAACTTAAAACCTAGAGATAAAATAAATGTAACATCCAAATGGGGGAAAGTTACTATATATGTGGATAAATCTCATGATGCACCACATGAAGGAATGATATTTATTCCAAAAGGACCATGGGCAAATATTGTAATAAGTCCCGAGACTTATTGTTGCAATGTACCTACATTTAAAGGTATCACTGCTAAAATAGAAAAAACTAATGAAGAAGTATTGCTTGTAGCTGATTTGATGAGACAAACATATAAAAAATATACAAAAAATACTGATAATTTAGAGAGTTTAGGAGAAAAACCTATATATAAAAAGATGGAGTAAAAAAATGATTCATGAACCTATAACTGATTATGATGAGGAAGTTAAAAATTGCTCCTGTTCTTATTGTGGAAATAATTGTGATGATATAATTTACTTATTAAAAAATAAGAAAATAGTTGGAGTAAGAAATGCTTGTAGACTTGGAGCAAGTAAAATAATTAATGATGAAGATCAAAGATTGTTAAATCCAATGGTACGTAATGAAGATGGGATTTTAGAAGAAACTACATGGGATGACGCAATATCAAAAACAGCTCAATTAATTTACAATAGTATACGACCCTTATTATATGGGTGGGGTGAAACTTCAATAGAAGCTATAAAAAAAGGATTAAGAATTGCAGAAGATCAAGGGGCTGTTATTGATAATCAATCAACTATATGTCATGGAACAACAATTCAAGCATTTCAGAATACAGGACATCCTGTTATGACATTAGGAGAAGTAAAAAATAGGGCGGATATGATAATATATGCTGGAACTAATCCTATGGATGATCATCCAAGACATTTAACAAGGTATACAGCATTCCCTCATGGATTTTTTAGAAAAAATGGAAGAAAAGATAGAAAAATTATGACATGGGATCCAAAATACACAAATACTGCAAAAGTTTCTGATGAATGGATAAAATTTAATGTTAATGAAGATTATGCTTTTTTAAATGCTCTTAGAACAGTATTAAAAGGAAAATCTTTAAAAACTGATGAAATAGCAGGAGTTCCTAAAGAAAAAATATATGATATAGCTGAACAAATGAAAAATACTGAATGTGGAGCATTATTTTTTGGATTAGGATTAGCTCAAACTCTTTCAAAACAAAGAAATATTGATATTTTGATAAAAGTTATTGAAGATTTAAATAGATATACTAAATGGGCTTTATTACCTATGAGAGGATTTTTTAATGTAAATGGATTTAATATATTAATGACTTCTGAAGTAGGTTATCCTTATGGGATAGATTTTGCAAGAGGATATCCACGATATATGATAGGTGAAACAACAACAATTGATCTTTTAAATAGGAGAGAAATTGATTTTTTCATGGCTGTAGCAGCAGATCCTGGAATACAATTCCCTGGATATACTTTACAACATTTAGCAAATATACCTGTAGTTCAATTAGATACACATTGGGGACCACTTACAGAAATTGCTGATATTGTATTACCAAGTACTAGAGTTGGTGTAGAAACTGAAGGAACTGGATATAGAATGGATTCAATTCCAATATTCATGAAAAAAGTTGTGGAAGAACCTAAAAATTGTCATTCTGATGAATGGATATTAAAAGAAATTTATGATAAAATACAAGAGTTAAAACAAATCAATGGAGACAATTAAATGGAGTACATACTAAAAAATGGAATAATGTTTGATCCTAAAAATAATGTCAATGGTGAAAAGAAGGATATTTTAATAAAAGATAATAAAATTGTTGATACTGTCTCTAACAAAGCTAAAATTATAGATGTTACTGGAAAATTAGTAATGCCTGGTGGTGTAGATTTACATTCACATATCGCAGGTCCTAAATTATCTGTTGGAAGATTATATCGTCCTGAAGATACAAGAAGGGGAATAAAACCTGCAAGTAAAACTGGAGTAGAAGGATTTGAGGCAGGATTTTCAGTACCTACTTGTCCAACAACAGGATATAGGTATACACGTATGGGATATACAACAGTAACAGAAGCAGCTGTTCCACCGCTTGAAGCAAAACATGCTCATGAAGAAATAAATAGTATTCCTAATTTAGACATACCTACTTTAACATTATTTGGAAATAACTGGTTCATGTTGAAATATGTAAAAGAAAATAATATTGAAGATTTAACAGCTTTTATATCTAAATGGTTAAAATTAGCAAAAGGTTATGGAATAAAAATTGTAAATCCTTGTGGAAGTGAAGCATGGGGATGGGGAAAAAATGTTAAAGGATTGGATGATCCTGCTCCTTATTGGGATGTAACTGGAAGAGAAGTAATAACTTCTTTAACAAAAGTTAATGAAAAATTAGGATTACCTCATTCGGTACATGTACATCCAAATGATTTAGGCCAACCTGGAAATTATGAAACAACTATTAAAACTTTAGATTGTGTAAAAGATATTAAGAAAAATAAAAATGTTTCAAGAGATCAAATTTTACATTGTACACATCTACAGTTCCATTCATATAAAGGATCTAGTTGGAGAGATGTAACTTCAGCTGCACCAGAATTAATTGATTATATTAATAAAAATGATCATGTAACTTGTGATGTTGGACAAATTACCTTTGATGAAACAACTACTATGACTGCAGATGCTCCAATGGAATATTCTCTTTATAGATTAACTGGACTTAAATGGGCAAATAAAGACATTGAAGTAGAAACAGCTTCCGGTTTAATTCCATCAATTTATTCTAAAAAAGCACCAGTAAGTGTATTACAGTGGGCAATTGGGTTAGAAATATTTTTAGGAATTAAAGATCCATGGAAAGTTGTATTAACTACTGATTCACCTAATGGTGGACCATTTATAAGATATCCTCGTATAATATCTTGGATTATGAGTAATCAAAAAAGAGAAGATCTTCTAGAAAATGAAGTTCATAATTGGGCAACAAAAAGAACAACATTAGCTACATTTGATCGTGAATATACTTGGGATGAAATAGCAACAATTACAAGAGCTGCTCCTGCTAAAATATTAGGATTAGAAGATAGAGGACATTTAGGGGTAGGTGCAAAAGCTGATGTTGCTGTATTTGATATAGATATTGATAATTTTGATCCAACACTTCTTAAAAATTCAGAAATAATAGAGAAAAAATTAGGTAATGCACTTTACACTATTAAAGATGGTGAAATTTTAGTTAATCATGGTGAAATTGTGAAATTAGTAAATAGTAAACATTTATGGTGTAATGTAGAAGGATTAACTCAACGTGAAAACCAAGTGATAGAAAATATAAAACCAGAATTCAATAGATTCTACACAATTAAATATGAAAACTATGGTGTAAATGATCATTATATTAAACCTGATACTAAATTTAATATAAGTTATACTGAAGAGTAGAAAAAATTAAGAGGGCTAACTATATGAAGACTATTAATTTATTAAAAATAAGGGATAATAGTATACCTTTAGAATTTGATGAAGTATTACCTGAAAAATTATATAATAAAACTGATGATGAAATAAAAAAAACAGTATTGTACTATGGAAATACAGAAGTTTTTCTAGAAGAATATTTTACTATTAAAACAAATGGGTTTTGTGAAAAACCAGAAGATTGTACTATCATAATAAATGGTGATTTACATAGAGTAAAATATATAGGATTAAATATGTCTTGTGGAACTATGATAGCAAATAGTGATGTGGATTTACATGCAGGTGCTCAAATGAGTGGTGGACATATTTTAATAAATGGGGATGCTGAAAGTTATGCTGGTCGTGAAATGACAGGAGGATTACTTGAAATTAATGGTAATACTAAAGAATACTGTGGATCATCTTATATTGGTGAATGGCGTGGAATGAATGGTGGAAAAATTATTATATCAGGGTCTGTTGGGAAACAATTGGCTGATTGTATGTTAAATGGTGAAATATATATTAAAGGAGACTGTGATATATTAGCTGGTATACATATGGTTGGTGGATATATACAAATAGAGGGAAATGTTTCTCAATGGCCTGGTGGAGAAATGAAAAATGGTACCATTTTAATAAATGGTCATGTTGATGAATTACTTGAAGGATTCATTTTAAAAGAAATAGTTCAAAATCCAAAAATTAACGATAAGTATCACTTTGGAAGGTATATTGTTTATAATGGTGATATAGGAGCTAATGGTAAAGGAGAATTATGGATCAATTCAAATAACAATTCTGAATTATTATTATAAAAGGGTATTGTAATGAGTAACATAACAGTTAAAGAAGATGAAATTGCCGATTATGTTTGGAATAATTTTAAACCTGGTAGTTTACTTGAAATATCATATAATAGAGTATTTATACCTGGTGAAGTAATTCATATAGACAATACAGATGATATTGTAATAACATTAAGATTAAAAGGAGAATTATTAAATCAAACAATTGAAGTAAATATCAATGATATAAAAGATGAGTTAATTGAGATAAGACATACCTTTGAGGGTAATGTTGTTGTTATATCTATAATTAACTAAATTTTTTTTATTTAAATACTTTTTTTTAAAAAAATAGTAAAAATAAGTTTTATACTTACATATGTATGTATTTACTTATTCTAGTACAGTATGTCTTGCTTTTAAATCTTTTTCAGTTTGTCCCATATCATTCATTAACTGAGCAATTGTTGAATCTAAAAATACAAGAGCACTTATTTCAAATAATGTACCCATTGGGGATAAAGTTTGGTGTTGACCACTAATCTGACGACGTATGTAATTTGGTTCATTTTCTATTTTAGTTCTACCTTTTAATTGTACAACTATATCAGATCGTTGTGCAAGTGTACTTTCTGGATATGATGTTATAGCTATAATTTTAGAACCAATATTACTTGCAATACCTGTAGTACTTATAATATAACTTGTTTCTCCAGATCCAGATATTGCTATTAAACAATCTTTTTCTGTAATAGCTGGAGTTATAGTTTCTCCAACAACATATACATTTAATCCAAGATGCATAAGACGCATTGCAAAAGCTTTTGCAACTAAACCAGATCGGCCTAATCCCATGATAAATACATTGTCAACGTCTTGAATCATTTTTAACATTTTGGAAATATCTTCTTTATTAACACTTTCTGTTGATTTTTTAACATTATATAATATTTCATTTAGTGCATCATTATAAATCATCTAAAATTCACCGAAATTAATTTAAATAATTATACCTCTAATTGGACTGAACTAATCATATGAGTTTTGTATTAAATGGTGGAGAATTAAAATATGGTTGTTCAGATATCTTTAAAAATAGGTGTAATTTTATCTTTTTTTAAGTTAAATAGATATTTATGAATATAAATACTTTCATAAATATTTGTTATATAATATTATATATTAAAGTTTATATTTACTATTTACTAATTAATATTAAATATTACTTAAAAATATTATTAATAATATGATTTTTAATGATCAGAATGTTATTTTTTTATTATGGATAGGAGAAGCTTGCTTATGGATTATGAAAAGAGATTAAACTTTGAAATAGAAGACAATTTATTAGATTATAAATTATTTTATACACTTAAAGCTATTAAGAATACTAAATCACAAAGAAAAGCAGCTCAATATTTAAATATATCACCTCCTGTTTTAAATAGGCGTATATCTAAGGCTGAAGAATTACTTAATGAACAATTAGTTGAAGTTTCTAATAAAGGTTCAAAGTTAACTTATTTGGCAAATTCTTTACTGGATGAATATGAAACTTTAGAAAATAGATTAAAAGATGATGATATTATTACTGTTGCAGGAGGTCCTATCTCATCTGAATTGATTCGTGAAATTGCAATAGCATATAGATTAGATGATATTAAAATATTAGAAACTGATCATGATACAGCAGTTGAATTAGCTAAAAAAGGTATTGTTGATATTTTAGGATTTGATGATCCTGTGTATGCATATTTATTAAATATTGAACCAATTCCATTAGCTCGTGATTCACTTATGTTATTATCTCATACTAATGAATCATTTGATAGTTGGTCTGATTTGAATGGTCTTAATTTTGTAGAAGTTGAAGGATCTTCTCAAAGACTTGCATGGAATACTCTTGCAGGTCATGATTTAGATTTTGATATAAAAACAGTTGTTAAATCATTTCATGAAGCTATATCTATTATTGAACATGAAGAAGATTTACATACTTTTATAAATAGGAGTATGTCATATAGATGTCAATATGTAAATGATGTATTATCTAAACAGACTCATCATATTATTAGTGCGTATAATGTTAAAAATAGTGATGTTGTAGATAACTTTCTTAATTTTGCATCACATCATGCACAAAATTTAACTACACGTTATGGCTTTGAAAAGTTATAAAAAAAGATAAATTTAGATTATTCTTCTAATCTAAATCTTTTAATTACAAAGTCTTTATCAAGTGATAGAACAAATGATGCTGCACGAGGACCTTGTTTTTTACCAATTATAGTTTTGTAAATAGCTTGGAATGCTTTTTGAGGTTTCATTTCTAAAGATTCTAAAATTTCATACATGCTGTCATGGAATTGTGCACTGTCTGTAAATGTTTCATTTTCTAATAAATCTGCTAATTTACTTAAGAATTCTTTTTGTACATCAGTAATTTCTATACGAGGTAATTTTTTCATTACTTGGAATTTTACAAATTTAGGAGCATAAATATCAAGCCAGTTAGATACATTATCTAATCTTTGTAAGAATGTATCCTTATCAAAGTCATTTAATTCCTCAAATTTGGTTTCTTGTAATCTTTCAGGTAATTGATTGTTATTTTTTAATATTTCATAAATTTTTTCTGGTTTTCCATTTGCTATTTGGTAAGCTACAGTTAAGAATCTGTAAGAAGGTTGGAATGGCATAGTGTCTTGTTGATCAATTTGAGATACTTCATAAATTTTACTAAGTTTTTCCTCATCTTTTTCATGACTTACTTCTTCTTCACCATAAGCTACTCTTTCTACTCTATCATATTGATCCATAAAGTCTAAGAATGGCATTTTTGGACTAAAGTCTTTTGGTTTTAATGGTTTGTTTCTGAATATAAAGTAATTTAATGTTTCTGGTTTTCCTATTTTGAGCCAAGCTTCTGGTGTAAAGAATACTCCTTTAGATTTACTCATAGCTTCGCCATCAAGGGTAATCCATTCATATGGAATTGGGAATGGTGCTGGATAATTAAATATTTCATCAGATATAATTTTACTTACATCATAAGATCCACCACTAGCTGCATGGTCTTTTCCAAATGGTTCACATGTAATGTTTAATATTTTCCATCTAGCAGCCCATTCTACTCTCCATGTTAATTTTCCTTTTCCAGTAGTGTAATCCATTTCTCCTTCATGTCCACATTGACATCTATATTTTACAGTTGTTCCATCAAAATCATATGCTTCTGTGGTGTTTACTCTACCACATTCAGAACATATAGGGTTATATGGAATCCAATCTTCTTTTAACGGATGTTCTCTGTATTCATTGAATATTTCTCTAATTCTATCTTTATTTTCTAATGCAATTTTTGTTGCTTCAGTATAAAGTCCATTTTTATACATGTATGCTCCACTTTTGATTTCTAAGTTTTCTATATCAAATTGGTCTAATGCATTTACAAATGGTTTTTGGAAATGTTCTACAAAGTTATCACAACATCCTTCAGGACATGGTATTTCATAGTAAGGTTGTCCTAAGTATTTTTCATAGGATTCTGGTAATGGGTATGGTACTTTTCTTAGTGGGTCATAATCATCAGCTATCCAAAGAGTTCTTGATTCTTTTCCAAGTTTTCTTAATTCTTTACTTACAGCATTAGCTATGAATACATCACAACTGTTTCCTATATGTATTGATCCAGATATGGATGTTCCACTAGCTATGATATATTCGTCTCTATCTTGTTTACTTAATTCTTCTGCTATTCTTTCAGTCCAATGTTTATTCATATATATCACGAAAATAGTTTTATATTTTATTTGTTATTCATAATAATAATTCTAGAGTTTTGTTAATATAATGTAATCATTCAATTCTTTCTTATTTTTAAGATTCATAGTTATTCCTTTTTTGTTTAAATAGATTACTATTTCTGAAACTATTAAAATCAGATAATTTTTATAGACAGTATAATTTCGTTATCAAATACTGAGTTTTATTACCTCATGGAATTGGTGTGGATTACATATTAACAATATTTTTTTATTCAATTATTAAAATTGAGATTTTATCCTAGAGATATAAAAATTAATTATAAATATAGAAAATTCATTATATATTATACTTATACATATCCTGTTTAATATTTTTTATTATTTTTTTTTATTAGATTTTAAAATATATTTTTTTATATACAATTAATTTAATAATATCTCATTATTATATAGTATATAGTGAATATTATTCTAAAAATTAATTATTATTATTCATTATTTTAATAAATTAAAACAAGGAGTATTGATAGAGTAATGTATGTAATTATAGCTGGTGCAGGACGTGTAGGTTTAAATCTCGCACGATCATTAGTAAATGAGGGATTAAATGTTTCAATAATAGAGAAGGATCCATTGGTATCTGAAAAAATTGCTGAAGAAGTAGATGCTCTTGTTATACAAGGTGATGTTACATCAGTTGAAGTATTAGAAGATGCTAATATATTTGAAACAGATGTATTTGTTGCAGCAACAGGTCATGATACAGTTAATTTATTGGCTTCTGTATTATGTAAAGAATATGATAATATTAAAAAAGTCATATCAAGAGTAAATGATCTTGAACATGAAAAAGCATTTAAACAAGTAGGTATAGATGTAACTGTAAGTCCTGAATCCACTGTAGCTTCTTATCTTGAGCGTATTATTACAAGACCTAAAATTGCTGATTTAATAGTATTAGGTAGAGGATCTACTGAATTATTAGATTTAAAAATTGAAAATAAAAAACTTGTTGGTAGAACTGTATTTGAATTTAGTCCTACTAGTAAATATATAGTATGTGCGGTTTATGATGAAAATAATGAATTGATTATACCTCAAAAAGATACAGTATTCCATGAAAACCAGAAAATATCTGTTCTTGCAAAGACAGATTATGTACAAGAGGTTACACAAATATTTGTACCATAATATTAATGGTATTTTTAACCTTCTCCTTTTTTTAGAATACTATTTTTTGAAAAATTTTGTTTTAGAATAAAATAAGTTGAATATATATTAAAATAAGGTAAATTAATTATTTAAAAATTAGAATTTTGAAAATTTAATAAAAATTTAAAAAAGAAGTAGTATTGTTGGATAATTAAATTATATCCAACTTGTGACAGTATATTTAGTCATCAAATGCGTCTTTTTGTGCAGCATCTAAATATTGATTTACGATTTTTATTGCACAGTAGTTACCACACATTGTACATGTGTCTGAGTCTTCAGGTGGTCTTTTATCTCTGATTGCTCTTGCATCTGCTGGGTACATTGCATATTTATATTGTTCTTCCCAGTTGAGTTCTTTTCTTGCGTGAGCCATTTGAAGATCTTGGGATGCGTCATCTGCACCTTTAGCTATATCTCCAACGTGTGCTCCTATTTTTGTAGCTATAACTCCTGCTTTTACATCTTCTGGTCCTGGTAATGCAAGGTGTTCTGCTGGTGTTACGTAACATATGAAGTTTGCTCCTGCTGCTGCAGATTGTGCTGCTCCTATTGCTGATACTATGTGGTCGTATGCAGGTGCGATATCAGTTACTATTGGACCTAACATGTAAAATGGTGCTCCTCTACACATTTTTTTCTGAATGTTTACGTTTGTTTGGATTTCATTTAATGGTATGTGACCTGGTCCTTCTACGATGGTTTGTATTCCTCTTGCTCGTGCTCTGTCAACTAATTCTCCTAATATGATTAGTTCCTGTATTTGAGCTCTGTCTGTGGAATCTGCAATAGCTCCTGCTCTCATTGCATTTGCCATACTTAAACATACATCGTATTCTTCTACAATATCTAATACTTGATCATAGTTTTTGTATAATGGGTTTTCTGCATCGTTGTGTACCATCCATGCGGATATGAATGATCCTCCACGACTTACAAGTCCACATTGTCTTCCTTGTCTTTTAAGTCTTTTGAGTGTTTCTCTGTTTACTGAACAGTGGATAGCCATGAAATCTATTCCATCTTTTGCTTGTTTTTCGATGTTTTTAAGCATTTCATCTTCATCCATAGTTACAGCTGAACCTTCTTTTTCAATACATTCTACAGCTGTTTGGTAAATAGGTACACTACCTACTGGTAATTCAGTGTTTCCTAATACAGTTCTTCTTATTTTATCTAAGTCTCCTCCGATACTTAATTCCATAAGAGTATCTGCGTGGTTTTCTTCAGCAATTTTTGCTTTTTGAAGTTCCATATCTAAATCGTTAATATCAGTTGAAGTACCAATTGTTGCATTTACTTTTGTTTTTAATCCTTCACCAATACCTACAGCTTTAGTTTTTCTTTGGGTGTTGTTTGGTATTGCAATGTAACCTTTTGCAACGTTTTTTCTAATAAATTCAACATCAACATTTTCTTTTTCTGCTACTTCTTTCATAGCTTCTGTTATATTTCCATTTCTGGCTTCTGTTAATTCTGTCATTTTAATCTTTCCATTATACTTAATATTGTCAACTAACTTGAATAGTTTTGTATAATCAGAACTATAAGTTTCATACTAATTTTTGCTATGGTATTAAATTAATACAAAATACTCATTTAATCTACAAATTTTATTCACCTTAGCATCTAATTAACTGCTATGTCACTAGTTTAATATAAATGTTTATAGAACAATCAGTAAATTTTGGCTTTTTTTCAACATATTTTGATTTCATATTCAAATAAATTTAAATTTATACAAAAAAAAAGAATAAAAGAGGCATTAATTCAAGTAATTTTTAGTACTTAATTTGATCATTAATGTCTGACCAATAGTCATCCATTTTTTCTAATGCCTGATCCATAGTTGGAATGTTAGTTTGGCAACCTTGAGTTTCAACAATATATGATGAAACAGTACTTGCAAAACGACCACAAACATCAAGATTATTATCACGTAAATATAAGCTTAAAAATGCAGCTCTATAAGAATCACCAGCACCTGTTGGATCATATGCAACAGTTTTAACAGCATCTATTTCAATTGGGTCTTCTCCTTTTGGATATATAATACTACCTTTTTCACCACAAGTTTTTACAATTATTTCAGGTCCATTTTCTTGTATTTGATTTAAATTTAATTCTAATAAATCAACAATATGATCAATTTCATGTTCATTACCAAATAAAATATTACAGTTAGCAATCATTTCGCGAAGATTATCTGTTGTATATAAATGTAAATCTTGGCCAGGATCAAATGAAACTAATTTGTTTTGTTCATATGCATAACTACCTGCACGAATATTGTATTCTGGATCACCAGTTGCAAGATGTACTGCTTTGGCTTTATTAATAGCTTCTTTAGGTATTGGAGATTTTTGATACATTTCAGCAGCACCCCAATAGAAATAAAACATTTGTTCATCTTCTTTATCTGTTAAAACAAATGCACGAGGTGTTTTAGCTTCTGTAGAATGGATCATTTCTGATATGTCAATGTCTGAATCAATAAGATGTTGTTCATATTCACTACCAATAAAGTCTTCACCTACACAAGATATAAGACCGACATCTAATCCACAATTACTAGCAACAACTGCCACATTATTAGCAGCACCACCATTAAAAGTTTCCATTTTTTCAATAATGGAAGATGTATTTTTTTTAGAAAATTCTTCAACCTGCATAATATAATCTAATGCAGTGTGACCTAATACAAGTAAATCTAAATCTTTCACTGTAATCACCGTTTAATCCTTAATGTTTTTGTTTTTAATTTTTGTTAGTCTGATAATTAATTATAATTATTTATTAGTAATCATAATTGTTACTTTTATTTTTGAATTTTAATTATTACATAGTAATATTAACTTTTTAAATTTAATTAGAGTAAAGTTTAGATATATGAATTTTAAGGAGATCAATTAATAATTTAATATATTAAAATAATTGAATAGAAATATAACATTTACAATTATAATTACAAAAATAATGAAATTTATTATTTATATTATTAGAAAAATCAGATAATATAACTTAGAAAAATCAATATAATTAATCATATATTTAATTTTTATTTTTATAAAGTAACATTTGTAAATACTACAATAAAAAAATTTTTACTATTTTTAAGTATTATTTGTTAAGTATCTTATAGCAATATAAAATAATTAAGCATTACAAATAAAATAATACAGATAACAATTTTTTAATATAATACTATTCATGTATAATTTGATTTGGGAATAATTTAAATGAAGAGACTAAATCCTATTTTGATAAAAGATAAAATAAAAAGGCAATATGTACTTGCTGTGTTTTTAGGGACAGTAGTGGGTGTAATCTCTGTTTATATTTGTATTCTATTAAAGTTACAAATATTTGGGTTCAATATATTTTTTATAATATCACCTTTAATTGCAGGATTTGTTGAAACATATGTTTCTCGTGAATTAACTGGAAAAACTACTGGTGCAATAAGTGCAATAATTTTATTTGTTGTAACAAATATAATGGGATGGATATTTCCAGCTCAACCTATAGTATGGAATATTCTAACTGTTGGTGGTTTATTAATGATGTTACAAGCAGCATTTCCATTAGCAATTAATTACATGATTTTTGCAATATTATTACTTAATATATACATATATGGACTAATTGGAGAATATTTTGCTTCATTAGTACAGAAGATTACAGGAAAAAAAACTGTTGATTATAAAAATTTACATGATTATCATGAATTTAAAATACCTATATTAACAAATTCTCCAGACATACCAATAAAACAATATAAAGGAATTGTATCAGCAGAAGTTGTAGTTAGATTTGATGATAAGAATCATCAAGAAAAACTTCAATATTTAGGGTCTGATTTAAATAAATTAAAATCAATAAAAGAATTAGATTATCAGATTGCAGAACAGTATGTGCTTGAAAAAATAGAACAAGAAGCTATTATACGTGAATCTAATGCAATAGTTGATTTAGAATTAGAATATATAAATATTAATGATCGATTACCACCTGATGTTTTGATAGCAGCAACTGCTACAGCAGTAGTATTATCTGAAAATAATAGAAAAAATAAAGTCATAAAAATATAAAAAAAGTAAATTTAAAAAAGATTTTTATTTTTTATTAAAATCTTTTTCTGTCCATTAATTCTTGTTTTTTACCAGCATTCCAACCACCAGATGCACTTTCAGCATGACCTACTTGTTGTACATATCCTGTGATTCTATCATACCATTCAACATTTCTTTTTTCTCCACAATGAGTACATTCACTTTGTAATCCTTTCATTAATGTTTTACAATTTTCACAGAAACTTAATGCACTACTATATGCCCAAAATCCAATATCTGATTTTTTAGCTATTTTATTTGTTAAACTCATTAAACTTTCTGGGTCACTATATGCTTCTCCCATGAATGCATGGAAAATATGTCCTGCTTGAGTTATTGGATGATACTTGGATTCTATTTTTATTTTTTCTGGAAGACTTACATTTGCATCTACTGGTACATGGCTACTATTTGTATAATAAGAAACAGAACTATCTCCATTACATATTACTTGATCTGGGTATTTTTCTCTGTCCATAGTTGCAAATCTGTAAGCTGTACTCTCTGCAGGTGTCTGAATTACTCCCCATCTTAAACCATCTTCTTTTTTAAAGTCTTTGGTTTTATCATTTATGTAGTTAATTACACTATATCCAAATTTATCTGCATCAGGATCAGTAATTCCAGCTCCACATTGAGCTTTTAACATTTCATTTAATCCTACAAATCCAAAGGTTAATGAACTGTTTTCTATTCTATAATATGGGTCTTCATTCATTTCTTGACTTAAGAATGGTAATATTTTATAGTCATTAAGGCATTTAAGTGCTCTTTCACGTCTTAATAATAATATTTCTTTTGCAATGTTCATATAATCATCAATATAATCAAATACTTCTGATTCATCTCTTGCATTGTATCCAATTCTAGGTAAGTTCATAGTAACATAAGCTAAGTTACCTGTTCTTAAACAATCAGTATCCCAGTCACCTGTCCAGTTATCAGACATTCTTGTACGACATCCCATGTAAGTTGCTAAATCACCCATGTATTTAGGTAACATGTTTATAAAGTAAGATGTTCCGAATTTAGCTGATAGTAAATGTACTCTTTCAATATCTTCCTCAAATTCAGGTTTTAAACATTCTTTTCTAAGGTAATATATTGTGTTTGGGAAAAGATGTGGTTTTCCTTCAGAGTCTCCTTTTAGTAATGTTTCTGTAAATGCTCTTTGTAAAAGTCTTACTTCTTTCTCGTAATCTCCATATACTCCTACTTGTTTTCCTCCAGGACCCCATGCAGGTTCATTTTTAATGAAGTCAGGTACAGTAAATTCAAGTCCAATACTAGTAAATGGTACTTGTCCTCCACGAGCTGCATATGCCATGTTTAAATTGAATACCATCATTTCGACAGCTTGTTTAATTTTTTCATATGGAAGTCCTTTTGCAAATGGTGCTACAAAAATATTCCATAATGTCATGGATTGTCCTCCACTCATGTTCTGTTGAGCTGCTAACATTATCTCTCCAGAATGGTTCATAAGTGTTTCTATATGTTGTGGTGCTCCGGCTACACTAGTATGATCTCCAGTACCATCCACTTTTAGTCCATAGCGTATAAACTGTCTTAAGTCATGTTGAAGGCAATTTTTATTTAGTACAAATCCATTTCCTGCTAAATAATTGTGATTTTGATTTACATTGAATGTATATACATAATCTTCCCCAGCATCTTCTATTGAATCTACTCTTATTTTAGAACATTGTAATAAAGGTTTATCTTCGAATTTATCAATAATTTCGGCTTGTTTTTGTCTTAACCCCATTAATTTAATTAAACTAATACTAGAATATATATTTGGGATAAGGTTATATATATCGGAACTATTTGGTAATTTATCCCTTTTTTGGATATGTGGTATTAAAGGCATTCCTGCAATAAAACAACAAGTTTCAAATATTTTTTTGATATTATTATTTATGGTTTTAAATTCTAAAAATGGTTTTTTAGATGTATTATTTATTGTTAAATAACCATCACTACTTATTAAACCGGATAATAATCCTAATATTGTTTTATTAGTTATGTAGTTTTCAGGTATTTTTTTATCATTTTTCCATATTTTATAATATTTATTATTTAACTCTTTATCTTGTATAACTATTTTATATTCATAATCATATGCAGAATCATTTTTAGTTTCAGTGGAATGTTCTCGATATTCTATTTTTAATTCATTAAGAATATCTTTTAAATATTGGATTTTATCTTCTTTTCGAAGTGTGAATGTTATTTGTTTATCTGTAAATGTTCCATCTCCTAAGAAGAATCCCATAAATTTTGCATTAGTATTAACTTCTGATAAATCTACCTTTGCAGCTTTTATATGTCCAATTGTTGGTTTATCTTTTAGAGTAATGAGTTGTTTTTTAAGCTCTTTAGCAGATATAGTATTTGAAGATATTCTTCCAGATTTTCCTTTAGAACCATTTGTGTATTTATAAAATTCATGGTCTTCGGATACAGTAATTTCTCTTCCACTAGTTAAAGTTATTTTTAATAATTTTGTTTTAGGATTTCTAATAACTGCATTTACTGGACGGAATTCTCCTATTTGTGATTCTTCATTGTAAGTATATACTTCAAAATCAGCATATTTTTCTTTTTCTTCATATAATACTTCAATATTGACAATATTATAATAATCATTTTTTTTGATTATTACAGGGGTATTTCCTTTTATACAATTAATCGGCCGGGCAGCAAAGAATTCAAGGTCATGTATATGTACTGATCCATTCATATGTGCATCGGCTAAATGATGTGGTAATATATTTAATAATGTATATTGTTTTAATGATTCATCAGCCACATATTTATGTATTGTTTCTGGGTTATGCATCATATTTGCATTATCTTTATTTCCAGATTCAATGAGATTTGCTATGTTATATACAGGCATTCCAAGTCTGGTATATTTTCTTCTTAAAGATTCAAGTCCATTTTCTGTGAGTTTGGTATTTACCATTTCTCTTATTATTGGTGCTGTTAAATAGTCTAATTGTAATTTTTTGAGTTCTTTGTATACTTCATTAGCTATTTTTTCAGCAAGTTTTGGAGTGGTTTGAGTTTCTTGTACTAGTGTATTTTCAATTTTAGATTTATCGAATGGTTCTATTGTGTCTCTACCTGTTCTTACTCTTAATGTATTTGTATTGTAATATTTATCTGCGAGTTTTGTATTTTCTTTTTTGAGTTCTTTGTATATTGTTGATTTTATTTCTTTAGTAGTCATATCATTGTGAGCATTTTTAGCTACTTTATATGCAACTTTTTCAGATAAGCCTAATGGAATGTTAATCATCATGCATGATCTTATAATTTTTTCATAGTTGAATTTTTCTTTTATTCCATCATTTTTTGTTACGTATACATCATTAAGATTGTAATTTTCTTGTAATGTTTCTGGATCTTTCATCATATTTACCATTTGCCTCCCATATTAATGGTGATATCTTATTTTTATTTTTAGAATTTTTTAAGATTTTATCTTATTATTTTTCCATATTTATTATTTTGTTATCAATAATATTTAAAAATAGGTATTTTTTTAAAAAAATAGTCAGTATATAATCGAACTAAAGTAATATAAAAAAAGTTAAAAATACCATTAAACTATGGTATTTTATAAAATTTAGTTTAAAAGAATACATCTAATGAACTTTGTTTAGATTTATCACTTTCGAATAATGAGTTTATAGAAGTCTCTAATATTTCAATACGTTCTACTACGTATGGATCTATTGGATATCTATGTGATAAATCCTTAGATATGTCTAAATATTTTAAAACTGATCCCTTTGATATACTTAATATTAAGTTATTTCCACAACTGCATTCTCCTGATAGAGGTATACGTCTATATTTAGCTCCACATCGTGTACATCTTACTTTTTGTCTTGAAAATGCTCTAATATTTCCAGCCATATCTGGTAGGAAGTGTGAATTTAAAACACCTTCTACAACACCTTTTTGGTCAACTGATCTTAAGAGTTCAGCAAGTGCGATTTGACTTTCAACTTTTTCAGTCATTGTTTGTAATGATTTGTATAAACAAATTTTTGGTCCTGCATGAACCGAACTAGTTGGGTGGGAATACATTAAACCATGGTATTGATCTTCAGTACCTAATCTAGATTCAACATTGTCAACTAATTTGTTTACATCAGATGGTTTTGAACCTTTTTCAGTTTCATGATAAAGTTCTAAAGGTAAACGCCACATGGCATCAATATTATGTGATTCATCATCAATTTCTTCAGGATCTATACGAATACTTAATACCAAAGGAGCATCCATACTACCTCCACGAGTACTTGGTAAATAAGTTTTACTAAAGTTTAGTAAAGTATCTAATAGTAACATAACTGCATCTTCATCACTATCACAATTTCGTCTTTTAGCAGAATGGAAAAATGGATGAGCATAACAGCATGATGCTTTAGTAAATCCTACAATACGACCAAGAACACCAGCAGATGTATGGGGAGCTAATCCAGAAATAAGTTGACCTACTAAATCAAGCCTTGTTTTAGCATTATAAAATGGTTCCATATTATAATATCTTACAAGTAAATCATCAATGAAATTAGCAACTTTTAATAGGTAATCTCCACAACTTTCTGATACAACGACATCTTGAATTTTAATTTCAACAATCTGGTTATCTGATGTTATTGGATCACCATATATATCTTCTGTATAACCCATCTCTACAATACGTTCATAAGGAACACCTACTTCACGAGGTATAAAATGAGTCATTGGTAAATCAGTAGAATCATGACGAATAGTGCCATCACGGTATGTATATACATCATTACGTGCACGTAAAATACCTTTTTCTAAGGGTTCTGGGAATTTATCCTCAGATATTAAACCTTTAACCCCTTTGACACTATCTAGTCTACGTACGTTAACACTTTCAAAGGCATCATTTAATAATTTATCTAATTTAATGTTCTTTTTGCCTGAACTTTCTAAAATTGTACGTGATCCACAAACAGGGCACAATGACTTAAATGAAGTTACTCCACAACTAGGGTTAGTACATTTACATTTAGCTAATTCTACTTTAATTGTACCTTTTTTTGCAGCTTCAACAATATTACGAATATTTCCAGCATAGTTTCCTATAGGGAATAATGAATGTGGAGCTGGTCTCATTAAACGTTCTTTAGTTTTTTCTGGACGACCAACACGAGCTCCAATATAAACAGGAGCTTTAGCTTTGATTTCTACAGGTGATATTAAATTAATAGCTTCAATAGTAGTTGTATCTTCATCTTCAGTTAATCTTTTGTTTAGGGTAACCATAAGGCTGTATAAATCATCATTATTAATTATAAGGTTGTCATTTTTTACATGATGAGGTACACCTATAACTTCTAAAGTACGTTTATTATAATCAATAGGTATACGATTTATATCTACGTTGAATATGTTATCTGGACTTTCAATATTTTTATATAAATAATCATGTAATTCATTTAACTCTTCTTTAGTAACATCATGATAATAAAATGTATATTTTGGATGTAATGGAGTTTCAGTTTTTTTTGCTATATCAAATGCTTTATGAGCATCAATTTCTTCTTTTAATAAGTCAGTAAGTAATAATTCTTCTTTAAAACCTATTCCAAAATCATCATGTGTTTTTTTATAATAATCAGATGCTTCTATTTCTTGAGCCCACCATTCTTCACACCATGCGGATGCTTCAAGAGGAATATTTCCACGTAAGAATTCACCAAATGCTACGAGCATATCACCGAGGAATATAATTTCAGTAATATTTTTACGTATACTAACAGCCTGTGGAATATTAGTTACTTTAACTACGTCCCCGTTATTTAACTTTACAATAGGTCCTTCTATAGAATCACATGGAACAACACAATTTCCTTTACCTGGTTTTTCAATTTTCATCTGAGTACCAATAGCTAGAAATTCTACAATTTCCATAGTAGCAGGATGAACACCCATTGAAGCTAAACCACTATCTCTACTTCTACCATATCTTAATCTGAAACCACCTTTAGCTCCAGGATAACTCATTACAGGTCTTCCACCAATAATATCTTCCATATATTTTGCTTTTTTCTTAGGTTTATCCTCTTCAGCTTTTTCATCTTCTTTTTTATCCTCTTTTTTAGTTGTAAATTCTGCAAGCCAGTCCCAACCATCAATTTTAAGATTTTTTGCATATTTTACAATTTTACGAGATTTTTGTATAACACCTTCAGCAATAGCAAGAAGTGCTCCTCCTCTAAGATTATTGGTCTCAACACGTGGAAGATCTCTATTTTGTACTTCTATTGGATCTGTTTGTTCACCTGTAACTTCAACAGGTATTCCATGAACAGCTTTACGTACCTCTTCTGGTGTAGGAGAATACTGTAAATTTGTTACTTCAGATTCATATAATTCAACTTCTTCAACATATCGTTCTACCTCATCATCTGTAGGTTTATAACGATCAAGTCCTAAAGATATACGTATGTAATCACCAATTAAAACAGCTAATGCTGCAGCAGTACCTCCAGCACTACGTATAGGACCAGCAAAATATACACCAAAACATTTTGTACCATCAGGATTATCTTTGATTTTTACTTTAGCAATACCCTCTAATGGGGCTGCTACAACTCCTTCTGTTAAAATAGCTAGAGCTGTACGAATAGCACCATCTGCTTTTTTTTCTTGAATTTCATAAGAATCAGCTTTTCCTTCAACATCTGTATCAGTTACTATTTCACGAGCAATTTGGAAAGCTACTTCTTCACGAGACATATCTACCTCTAACTCTTTAATTCTTTTAGCAACACCTTCAGGACCAACTAATCCTTCAACACGTTCTGCTAAATCTTTTGCAAGAGGAACTTCTGGTACTAATTCCAAATCTTTTCCCTGTTTACGAGCAGTTCTAGCTATTTCATATAGTTCCATAGTTTTTTCTTCTAGCATATCAAAATAGTCCATCTTCAACATGATCCTCCTTATTAATGAATAATTTATATTATTTTTGTATTGTTTTTTTTTTATTTTCTTTATTCTAAATTATTTAATATATTATAATTTTATAATACTAACCTATTATTTTTAGTGATAATACTATTATAATACTTTTTAATTTTAATAAATTATTTTAAAAAAATAGATTGTATACACATTTTGTTGGGTTTTTGTATATATATTAAATTAATTATTTTATAAATTTATAAAGTTAGTTTTTGAGTTTTTTTTTAAAATTAATTATTTTTTTAAAATTTATATGTAAAATCTTAAAACAATGTTAAATATTTAATTAGTAGACTATGACTTTTTTTATTTTATATTATTTTGATAGAATCAAGTTATTTTAAAAATTGTTTATATTATTTGAGTTATATTCTAAAATTAGTCTTTATTTAACTAATTAATTTTAAATATTAATTAATATATATTTTAATTATGGATACTAGAGAAAGGATTTTGTCAGAAGCTTTTTTATTATTTTTAGATAAAGAAATGAAAGAAGTAACAATAACAGATATTGCAAAAAAATCTGAAATAAAAAATACTGCAGTTTATTATTATTTTAAAGATAAAGATGAAATAGTATATGCAGTAATGACTGAATTTTTCTTTTCTAATATGAATAAAAATACATTTGAAAAAGTAAAATTTTTTAAGGGATCTGCTAAAGAAAAAATAACAAACCTTTATTATTTAATTTTAAATCAAAAACCTGCATCACGTTTAGATTCTAAAATATTAAATGAAAAAGTTTTAAAACGATTTGATCGTCGTGATTTAACTTTTTTTGTAGTAGAATCTATGAAATATTATGATTGTGTATTGAATGAAAATAAAGGATATTCTAATGAATTTAAAAAATTGATGACTGATATTGTCAATGAGGGAAAACAAAACAATGAAATAAAGAAAGATATTGAAACAGAGTATATGGTAAATATTATGTATCATCAACTTTTAGGAAGTATATTTTCATTATTATTAAATCCTAAAATAAATGTAGATAAAGAAGTAGAAGTAGGTTTGAATATTTTTTGGTTACTTATTAAAAATTAAACTTGAATTATTTATAAAATATTGATCGTCTGAAAAAATTGTATTTTTCATATTATTATTTTTTTTAATAATTAAATATCAAAGTTATCTAATTATAAAATTATTTTTTTAAATAGGTTTATCTTGTTGAGTGTTGTTAGTATAGTTAACAATTAATAAATATCCTTATTTTTAAAGATTAATAAAATTATTTTTTATATGAAAATTTTATATACTATATTAATTAATAGTATTAATGAATTAAACAGTAAACTGATTTATGACTAGTTTTAAAAATTAAATAAGAACTTTATCAGAATGTTACAATCAAATTTAAATACTAATTAGTTTATATTTTATTTATGGATACTAAAGAAAAAATATTATCCGAGTCTTTTTTATTGTTCTTAAATAAAGGGTTGAAAGAAGTAACAATAACTGATATTGCAAAAAAAGCAGGGATAAAAAATGGTACAGTATACTATTATTTTAAAAGTAAAGATGAACTCATTCGCACTGTAATTAATGAATTTTTCTTTTCTAATATAGATATTAAAAGGTTTGAGAAAGTACTGTTTATGAATTGTAATTCTAAAGAAAAAATAAGTTGTTTATTCAAAATAGTTTTTAATCAAAAACCTGTGGATTCTTTAGATTCCAAACAGTTAAATGAAAAAATAGAAAAGTATTATAATCATCGTGATTTATCTTTTTTTATTTTAGAATCCATACGTGATTATGATGATATTTCAAAAGAGAACTATAAATATATTTTGGAATTTAAAAAAATTTTAATAAAAGTGGTGGATGATGGAAAAATAAATAATGAAATACGAGATGATATTAAAAGTGAATATATAGCAAAATCAATATATAATCATATTTTAGGTAGTTTTTTTTCATTATTGTTGGATGATAATATTGATTTAAGTAAAGAAATTGAAAATAATTTAAATATTTTTTGGTTATTTATAGAAAATAAAAATTAATATTATTCTATATTTATTTTTTTTATAACTTTATTAGATTTATAACTTAAAAAAGATAAAAGGAGAAGAGAAAGTAAAAAGAAAACTAATGTTATTTTTTTATTCATATAAAAAAATTAAATGATTATAAATCTTAAATAAACAAATATCTTTTTTATAGTAATTATTTCTTTTTATAAAGTCAAAAAGTTAACAATAATATACATAATTTTTTTTATTGTAAATTCTTTATTCGTATTTAATTATAATATAATATTCCAAGCAGTAAAAATATTATAAATTAATACAATAATTTTTGATATTTATATAACCTTTCTTGATTTCTCCTTTTGTTCCGGCTTTTATAAATTTTAAATAACTATTTTTTTAATTATTTTATCTAATTGTAACTTAAATTATTTAAAATTTTTATTGTTTAATAAAATGAGACTAAAATATTAATTACATAATATGATTCTTACTTATTAAACAATATAGTATTATATTTTATTAATTAATATCTTTAATGGAGTTAGTTTAAAATAAACTGGTTATTTCTTAAAAAATATGAATATATTGTAAAAAATTAGAATGATATTAGAAAATAAAAGAAATAGAAAGAAATGATGTAATATTATTTTGTATTTGATGTAAAAATCAAGTTTCCTTTTATAAAAGACAATATTTTAAACAAATAAGTATGAAGAGTATGTTTATGATTTTTTTTTTAATTTGTATTAATAAGATTATTATTCTTAATTTTTAATAATATTTTCTTACTTTATGTTTATTAATAACTTTTTTTTTGAACTGAGTTTTTGTTATTATTAAATAATACAAAAAATTTAAAATTATGTCTATTAAATACAACAATTTCCTAATTTTTTTCTTTCTAATTCTATATAATTTATAATTTACTTTTCACATTATTTGGCATGTTTTTAATAAATTATTAATTATTGTATTATTGTTTAATAAAATAGAAATAAATTTTTTAAAACATAATTTTTCTTTTTATCAAACAATATTGTATCTATTTTTTTTATTAATATTATTAATGGATCATATATAAAGTAAAATGATATCATACTCATAAAACTGAATAAACATTCATTATTTAGAAAGTTGTTCCTATGGCATATAAATAATATTAAATTATATTTATAAATCATGGATACTAAAGAACGGATATTGGCCGAGTCTTTTTTATTATTTTTGAATAAAGGACTAAAAAAGGTAACAATAGATGATATTGCAAAAAAGTCTGAAATAAGAAGTGGAACTATTTATTATTATTTTAAAAATAAAGATGAACTTATTTATATGGTAATTAAACAATTT
>CAYNSJ010000017.1:0-37496 GCA_964399835.1 uncultured Methanobacteriaceae archaeon
CAACCAAAAAAAAGAATTAACAAAAAATAAAAAAATAAAATTATGAGTCAGCCTCTATCACTATAAAAAAAATTAGTTCTGAAGTATTGATTAGAAATACGATAAAATATATTATATTAATACTTTAAAATTCTATATTTAATCTATTTACATTTATTTTAAAATCAAATTGTATATATAACTGTTTTATTTATATTTGTGATATTACTATTTATTTCAATTGTAGCTGTTTCTAGTTTAATTAATTATTTTATTTAAATACACAAATTTTAGTAGTAACTAGATAGTTCACAGTACTATTAGTAATCAAGTAAATATCATGTAATAATTCAATTATTTTAATATAAATAATTACAACCTTGGTAAATATTTTAAGTATATAAAAACAGCAGTTAAACCATTTGAACTACCATTGAATATAATTAATATGTAAGTCTAACTGTTATAAGTGCTAACTAGGTGGTTATATTAATTCTACAAATTTAGAGAATACATTGAATATAATATCAAATAGTACTAATAAAAAAGTAGTATACTTGAAAAAATAATATTATATTTCTTCAAATTCTATTTTAAATCCTGTTCCTTCACAGTCTATTATGGAGAGTGTACCTCCGATTTGTAGTGTAAGATTTTGTACTACAATTAATCCTAAACTTGTAAGATTGTCTAAATCAAAGTCATCAGGTAGTCCTATTCCATCATCTTTGAATATTAGTATGTATTGTGTTTTTTCTTTTTTGAATTTTATATATAAGTTTCCTTCTTTTTTATTAGGGAATGCGTATTTTATTGTGTTTGTTACTAGTTCATTTATTATTAATCCTAATGGAATTGATTGTTCCATATCTAAGTTTATTTGATCTATATCTGATGTGTATTGAATGTCTGATTCGTATAATTCAATTAGTGCTGTTACTAATGATTCTATGTATTCTTTCATATCTACTTCAGATAGTGATGTGGATCCATAGATTTTTTCATGTATTAATGCCATGGCATATATGTGATTTTGTGTATTATCTAATGTAGTTTCAGCATCTACATCAAAGTTTATATTTAAATTTATTAAGCTTAGTATTATTTGGAGATTGTTTTTTACTCTGTGATGTACCTCACTTAGTAATATTTTTTTATCATTAAGTGCTGTTTCTAATTGTTTTTGATATATTGTCTCTTCGGTTATATCTTGGTTATAACTTACTCCATTAACTAATGTACCATTATCATCATATTCTTCATGAATAATTGTTTGTATGTACTTTATGTTTTCTTTATCTGTTTTTACTCTTTGGATAAATTTAACTTCTGGATTTTCAGGACCAAGTGAGTTAAGTTGTTCTTCTCTATTTTTTAAATCTTCTGGAAGAATAAATTTTTTTATAAATACATTGTATTCGTCATAGTTTCTTGGGGTAAGGCCTATTATTTCTTTTGGATCAATTTCTAGTATTTTAAATAATTCGGGAGCTATTTTATAGTTATCTGCTCCTTTGTAAATGATATATGTTTTACTGGCTGATTGTATTCTGTTTAAGTTATCTCTGAGTTTTAGTATTTCATTTAATGATTTTTCTAATTCATTTGCTCTTTCAATATCTTCAGTTATATCCTGAAATAGACTGGTATGTGATATTTTATTTCCTTTTTTATCAAATTGATAAGCTACATATGTTTGGATATATCTTATTTTTCCTTTGGTGCAAATCCTTTGAATAAATGAAATTTCTGGATGTTTTGGAGTACATAGTGCATGTTTCTCTTTCCATATATTTTTATCTTCTTCTATGACATATTGTGACATATTTCCAATGTATTTTGATGGATCTAATTCTATACTGTCTGTACCCTTGTTGTACCATATTGAGTCATCTTTTTCTATGTCATTTACATAGTAAATTGCTGTTTTGCTTATTTTTTCTATTTTTTCAAAGTTTTGTTCTAATCTTTGAGAGTTTTCTAAAGCTTCTTTTAGCTTGTTTTCTTTAGTTATTTGGTTGGTTACATCTTTATAAAAATTAACACAACTGATTTCATTACCTTTATTATCATAATTACATTTAATATAACATTTTATATAAATAATATTACCTTCACCATTTATAATACGAAACATTGTATTTGATTCTGGTGATTCAGGTGAACATTTTTTATAAGCATTTTGCCATAAATGTGCATCTTCTTTTAATATAAATTCAAAGAAATCCTTATGATCCTTATATTCTTCATAGTTTATTTTTAATAAATCAAAGACGGAGGGTGTTCTTTCGAGTTTTCCTTTATTGTTATATGTAATTGCTGTTTTGCTTATTGTTTGAATTTTTTCTAAGTTATTTTTTAATCTTAATGATTCATCAAGTGCTTCATTTAGATTTCTTAGGTATAATTGATCTTTAGTAATATCTTGATAGTATAATAGGATATCATTATTAGATTTTTTGTAGTTTTCCATTAAGTAACAATGGAGATATTTTTGATTATTATTTCCTGTATTTACACGTATTATGAAATCTCTACGTTTATGATCTATTTCAAATCGAGAATAATTTTCTTCTAATACATATTTATCTTCAGGTATTACCATATCTTTAATAATATCTCTATTTTCATCATTTGGGCTATTTTCTATTTCTAGTACTTTATAAATTTTATCTGAATAAACATATTTACCTTGATCTGTATAAATTAGTCCTGTGTCACTGATTTTTTGAATAAAATTCATAGTTTTTTGTAAAAAAAGATCTTCTTCCTTTTTATTTTCTATTTCTTTTTTGTTTAGTTCTTCTTTTGTAATATCATTGTATACAATCATGATAGCCGGTTGATTGTTATATAAAATAGAATTGAAATTTAAATTAAAATAATTTGTTGAACCATATTTATTCTTAGTTTCATAGGGTAATGAATAAGAATATACTCTTTGTTCTAATATATCATTTATAGTATCTGTCATACGTTTAAATAATTCTTTATTAACGTTAGTGTAACCAAATTCTTTTCCAATTACTTCATCGTAACTTTTATGACCTTGTATTTTAAGATATTGTTTATTACATCTTACAATATGACCATCTTGAATGATTGAAATAGCTTCTTTATAATCTTCAAAAAATTGATTTTTTTTCATAGATATAAAATTATATTCTGTTTCATCTTTTCCCATGATGTAAATAAAATCATCAGCTCGTATGATATCAACTTTATAACGTTTGACAAGAAGTTTTTCATCATAATATTCAAAATAAAATTGTTCTGATATGTTTGTTTTATACACTTCTATCATTTTATTTAATAAAGTTCCTTTTTTATTAAATGGTAGAAAAGTTTCAGAAAGTAATGCACCTTTAACTTCATTTAGTTTATAAGTACTAAAATTTAAATAGCTATTATTTAAGAATGATATATAAAAATCATCTTCTTTTTCTGTTGGTGCATAAATTCCAACGTTATAATTTAAATTATTATATACTATTTTCTTACTTTCACTGATATCTGGAACATCCTTATATTGTTTTAAAGCGTAATTATTAGAATTTCTTAGAAAATTAAATTGGTCTATTCTGTTTAAATTTTCATCTAGAATGATTAATTTCATAATTAACAACCATATCCCATTTTTTAGAAAGTTAAATTTTATTATAAAATAAGAAAAGTATTATTTTAATCATTATATGTCTTTTTTATTATTCTTTGATTAAAAGTAGTCTTATTACTAATTACTTATAATCAATTTTATAACTTTTATTTAATTAAGTTTCCCTTAAATTTCTATATTAATTATATATTATGTATAACTTGTTATTTATACTTGAAATTTTATTAATTTGTTATATTTCATTGTCTTAATTTAATAATAATCTGTTATAATGTTAATTTTATTAAGATTTATTTTATAAATATTTGATAATATTATTTTAAGATATTGTTAATGGGCATTAACTATTAGTTAATTATATAATATTTTAAAAGAATAAACTAATATATGGAAACAAATTTAAAGAATAATAATAAGTCCTGGCTACCTTTAATTATCATTGCTTTAGCGTCATTTGTAATTGCTTTAGATAGTACCTTCATGAATGTAGCTATAAGTTCTTTAGTTGTTGATTTAAATACAACAGTTCAAGCAGTTCAAACTATTATTACTTTTTATACATTAATCACAGCATCAATGATGTTAGTAGGTGCTAAATTACAAGATATTCTTGGTCAAAAGAAAGTATTTCTTATTGGAGCATTTATTTATGGAATTGGTACATTAACTGCATCGTTAAGTATAAATACATTCATGTTATTTACTGGATGGTCTTTACTTGAAGGAATAGGGGGAGCTTTAATGACTCCTGCAACATTATCCATTGTCAGTAGTACTTATGATGGTAAAGAAAGAACTAAAGCATTATCTGTTGTTGCTGGTATGGCTGGTATTGCTGCAGCAATTGGTCCTTTATTTGGAGGTTATATAACTATCTATTCTTGGAGAATAGGTTTTGCAATAGAATTATTAGTAATATTATTTATATTTGCATTTAGTAAAAGTATTACAGATTTTCCATCAAAACTTTCTAAAGATACATTTGATAAAGTAGGTGCTTTTTTATCAATAATTGGATTAATTACATTAGTTATAGGAATTTTATCATTAAATTCTAGTTATACCAATTATGCACTGATTTTTATTGTTGGAGCAATAATATTACTAACTTTATTTGTATATTATGAAAGAAAAAGGGAATATCCTCTTTTAGACGTATCTATCTTGAAAACAAGAAATTTATTATTAGGTACAATAATAAGAATACTTATTTCAATAATAATGGCTGGTGCAATTTTTTCAATATCAATATTTTTACAGACTGTTATGAAAACAGATTCATTTACAACAGGTCTTACTTTACTTCCAGTTACGATTGGAATGTTAATATTTGCAATATCTGCACCAAAATTAGCATCAAAAAGAAAAAGAAAAAGTGTAATTGCTTTAGGTTTTATCATATCTATTATGGGAATATTGTTATTAAATACAGAATTTGGTATATATACTAAATTAATTGATATTGTTCCTGGTTTATTTCTATTAGGTGCTGGACTTGGATTATCTGCTTCATTATGTGTAGATATTTCTTTAGTTGGAACTGATAAAGATAAAGAAAATGAAGCTACAGGTGTTATTTCCACAGGTCAAACATTAGGAATTGCAATAGGAACTGCTATTATTGGTACTTTATTAATTTTAGGTGGAATCAATGGTTTACATCAAGCTAAAGATTTATATGCTCCTGAGATGACAAATGATCAATTTAAAAATAATGCTGAATTGTATCTAGAAAAAGTTGGTCATGTTGATTATAAAGAACTTGGTTCTCAAAAAAGTATTATATCTAATATTGTTAATGTTGTAATAAAGGATAGTATGAAATTTACATTGAACATAATGGCTTTAATATCGTTTATAGGGCTTATATTAACCTTATTTTTAAAAGAAAAAAAGTGACATGATGAATATAATATATTCATTTTTAAAATCTTTTTTTTGAATTATATTAAATAAAAAAATTATAGAAGAAATTATTTATAACTCTTCGAATTCTATTTTATAACCTGTTCCATCACAATCTAAGATAGAAATGATACCACCTATTTGTAATGTAAGATTTGTAACAACAATTAAACCTAAACTATTAAGATTATCTAAATCAAAGTCATCAGGTAATCCAATTCCATCATCTTTGAATAGTAATGTATAGTGAGTATTATGTTTTTTGAATTCTATGTATAATTTTCCTCTTTTTTTGTCAGGGAATGCATATTTTATTGTATTAGTGACTAATTCATTTATTATTAATCCTAAAGGTATTGATTGTTCCATTTCTAATTCTAAAGGTTCCATATCTGAAATAAGTTGAATATCCGATCCATATAATTCAAATAAAGATTCGACTAATGATTCAATATAATCTTTCATGTTTACTTCTGATAATGAATCAGAGCCATAAATTTTTTCATGTATTAATGCCATTGCATATATACGATTTTGAGTATTCTCTAAAATATTTTTAGCATTATTTTCATAACTAAGATTCATATTTATTAAGCTTAATATTATTTGTAAGTTATTTTTTACTCTGTGATGTACTTCACTGAGTAGTACTTCTTTATCTTTTAATGTTGTTTTTAACTTATTTTGATAGGTAACTTCTTCTGTAATATCTTGATTAAAACTTATACCATTAATTAGGTTACCATTATCATCATAATCTTCATGAATAATAGTTCTTATATATTTAATCTTATTATTATCTGTTCTTATTCTTTGGATAAATTTAACTTCAGGATTTTCAGGACTAAGTGAGTTAATATTATCTTTTCTAATTTTTAAATCTTTATCCAATACATATGAATCAATTAAATTGATATCATTCTTTCCATGATCTTTTGGACTGATTTCTAATATTTTAAATAATTCTGGAGTTATGTGATAATAATTCAATCCTTTATATGTAATAAAAGTTTTACTAGCTAATTGTATTCTATTTAAGTTATCCTTGAGTTTCAATGTTTCATTCATTGATTCTTGTAATCTGTTTGATCTTTCAATCTCTTCAGTAATATTTTGGAATAAATTAATATGTGATTTCCTATTTCCATTCTCATCAAATTCATAGACTAAAAAAGTTTTAATATATCTTAATTTACCTGTTGAGTAAGCTCTTTGAACAAATGAAACTTCTGGATGTTCAGGAGTGCACATTGCATGTTTTTCTTTCCATATATTTTTATCTTCTTCTATAACATATTGTGTCATATTTCCAGCATATTCTGATGGATCTAAACCTAAGGTACTATAACCTTTATTATACCAAATTATATCATCTTTTTCTTTATCATTCATGTAAAGCATTTCAGTTTTACTTATCTTTTGTATTTTTTCAAAATTTTTTTCTAATTGTTGAGCATGTTCTAATGCTTTTTTTAGTTTGTTTTCTTTATCTAGTTGTTCAGTTATGTCTTCATAAAAATTTACATGTCTTAGTTCATTACCTTTTTTATCATATTCACAGATTACATAACAATTAAGACTAATTATTTCATTTTTTGTGTTTTTTATTCTTATTGTGAAGTTTGCTTCTGGTTGTGTTGGTGAACATTTGCTGTGAGCTTCATGCCATATAGGTTGATCTTCTTTTACTATGTATCTAAGGAAGTTTCCATTGTAATTTTTGTATTTTTCATAGTCTATTTTTAGTATTTCACATACTGATTTTGTCCATTGACTTTTTCCTTTATAATTGTAACTTATTGCTGTTTTGCTTATTTTTTGTATTTCTTCTAAGTCACGTTCCAATTTTTGAGAATTATTCAATGCATTATGTAATTTTTTTAAGTAGGTTTGGTATTCAGTAATATCTTTATAGTAAGCTATTGTATTTTTGTTGTTTTTTAGTAAGTAACATTGAAGATATTTTATATTGTTTTTTGAAGTTTTTATCCGTATAATAAATTCTCTACGTTTATGATTTGATTTGAATGTATGATAATTATTATTAAGTAAAGGTATATCTTCTTTTATTACCATATCTTTTATGATATTTTTGTTTTCATCTAATTTTTCTGGTTTGATTTCTAGTAATTCACATATTTTAGATGAATATTTATATTTGCCTTTAACTGTATAAACTAAAGCCGTATTTGTAATACTTTGAATAAAATCAACAGTCTTACTTAAAAATAAATCCTCTTCTTCTTTATGTTTAATTTGTCTACGATTAATTTCTTGTTCTGTAATATCATTATAAATAATCATTACAGCAGGTTTATGATCATATGAAATATAATTAAAATTTAAATTAAAATAATGAATTAATTTATTATTTTTACTAATTTCAAAAGGAAAAGATTCAAAATAACTTTTCCTTTCTAAAATATTATTAATATTTTCATCTATTTTATGATTTAAATCATTCTGGAATTTAGAATATATTTCCTTATTAACCCCATGTTGTTTATTCTTATTCTTATTGAATTTATGATATCTTTTATTACATTTAACAACATGACCATCTTGAATAATAGCAATAGGTTCTTTATAATCTTCAAAAAACTGATTTTTCTTAACAGACATAAAATTATAATCAGTTTCATTTTCACCTAACATGTAAATAAAATTATCAACTCTAATAATGTTAACATTAAGACGTTTTATAAGAATATTTTTATTATAATATTCAAAATAAAACTTTTTAGATTTGTTAGTAGTATAAATTTCTTTCATTTTATTCAAAAGTATTTTCTTATTACTATTAGCTAAAAAAGTATCAGAGATTAAAGATCCTTTCATATCATTTAAATTAAAAGAATTAAATTTTAGAACGTTATTATTCAAAAATGAAACATAAAAATCATTTAGATTTTCTACAGGAGAATAAATTGCAATATTATAATCCATGTTATTAAAGATCTTTTTATCACTTTCACTAATATCTGGAATATTTTCGTATTTTTTGAAAGTATAATTTTCAGAATCTTTTGAAAATATTTTAAATTTATCTAATTCTTGTAAATTTTCATCTAGAATAATTAGTTTCATGTTATAACAACTATATTCCTTATTTTTTAGTATTATTATTATTCAGTCCTTGATATTACAATTGAACTTTTAATATTTCTATACATTCTATTTTTTAATAAATATAATCCTCAATAACTTTCATTTCAAAATAAATAATTTAACATAATATAAATAGATTAAATTCTATATTTATATGTTAAATAAGTTATTATCTTTATTTATTTTTAAATTATTATAATATCTAATCTATATAGCTTATTATTTATATTTAATATCAAAATAATTATTAAATTAATATCATTTATCTTTTTTTAAATAGATTTATTTATAAATGGTTATAACTAAATTTAGTTATGAGAGGTATTTTTTATGATGGTAAATATAAATTATTTAAAGTATATATCTAATGATTTACTTAACTCAGATGACTTTATACCGTTTATTATATTGGGACTTTTACGTAGACATGGTTATCCATATGAAGTAAGGAACTATATTGAAAATCATAAAGAGGATGCTATGAAAAATAGAGATAAAATTAAAAAGTTATATCAAGAATATGGTCATGAAGGTCAAGTAATAATTTATGATGAATTTATTAATAGTCATCCAAAGTGGAATAAACTTACAACAGAATATCCTAAGATTAATGTGAATTATGTTGAAAAAGTCGGAATAGAATTATCATATCTTGATGATTATTTACCATTTACTATATATGAAGCATTACCAATTCCAAGTAATCCTGATGATATTGATGATAGTTTAAATTATCCTTATTTATTTAGAAAGGAATTTGAGAAAACACCTAAAATATCAAATATTATTAAAAATCAAACAATTGAGAATAATAAGTTAATAAATAAATTAGGTCTAGATAAATTTCAAAAATATGAACTTGATGAATTTATTAAGAAATATCCAAGATGGAAAGATATAAAAATATAACTTGTAATTTTTAATAATTTTCTATTTATTTAAATTTATCATATTTTTTTATAAAAAAAAGATTTTAAAGTTTTAATAACAAAAAAATACTGTTATTAAAATTTGTTAAATTATTATTTTTTTAATATAGCAGATCCATATCCTACAACAGATTCATAATCATCATTATATGATCCACTATTACTATAGTTTAATATTATAGAATCATTTGCATTTAATAATTTAGCTAGTTCCATTGCAACAATTGTAGGTCCATATCCACACATAGATATTTGATAATCCATAATTTGATCTATTAAATCTTCTGAATCTAAAGTTTCAATAGCATTTAATACTTTTGTATCCTTGATTTCAGCTTCATCAGAATTTTCATAATGAGTTAGATCAGTACTTGCTATTACTACAACATCTCGTCCTGTTTTTTCAATAGTTTTTTTAATATTTTCTCCAAGAGCTTCACATATCATTGGTATTTGATTTTTTATTACTATTGGTACAATTTTAACTTCTTTTTCTTGAAGTTTGGCTATATATTGTATAAATGGTATTTCTACTTCTACACTATGTTCATGTGCATGAGCGGTATCATCTTCTATTAAATAGGGATCTTCTTCCATAAGTGCTTTTTTAAATTCTTCATCTACTTCAATCTCACCAAGTGGAGTAAGCCAAGTTTTATCAGTTGTTGTGGTAATTGCATCACCTATACCAGTATGACTTGGTCCAATTATAATAAATGTTTCAGGTAAACCATCCTCTGCTATTTTTTTATAGGTATAACTAGCAGTAGGTCCAGAATATATATAACCAGCATGAGGTGATACTCCAGCAATTATCTCACGTTTATTTGAGGATTCTTTGAGGTTAATATCATTTCCATGTGTACTTTTAAATATATTTTTTATATCATTTGTTAGTAATTCAGGATCTTCTTCATAAAACATTCCAGCTACGAAGGGTTTTCGGGTCATTATTCTATTTTCTCCTATTTTTTTAGTATTATATATATAATTATATTTTCTATATTTTATGTTTTTTTGTTATAAAAAACTTTTATAATAATTTAAAAAGATAAATTAATATTAATTTTAAAAGTATTGTAACTTTAAAAAATCCGTTTTAAATTTATTTTGTTTTTATTATTTTTTTTATAGGATTATATCAGTTATTTTAATCTTATTTTAATTTATATTAATTTTTTAATTAATTAGTCATATGTTTTTTAGAAAAGAATTCTTATTTGATTAAATTAATTTTTACAGTAAAAATCTATATATATTAAGAAATATATAACAATAGTTATAGAAAATAACAATAGTTAATAAATTAAAATATAGGAAAAACAAAAAATGTCAAATTTAATAATAATGCGTTCATTAATTAATTGTACATGTAGTTGTACACTTAACATATGGAATTAAGGTATGTATATTATTAAATTAAGATAACTTTCATTTTACACCATTAATAATCAATTATTCAAAGTTTTCTATCTATTTAAACCACTATTTTTAATTATTCATACTTGTCTTTATTGTTATAATTATTCTTTAAAATTAATTAAAATAGTTAATTAAATAATCAATGATTTAATAATATAACACCTTTTTAAATTAGAAAATAAATATTAATAACACTTATTTAAGTTGAATAAATTATATACAAACTTTAAATATTAGTCTAATAAACAGGAGGTGGATATATGTGTGAAATATTCGGTTTTTCTTCAAAAAATCATGAAACAATTAACAAATATCTAAAAGAATTTTATAGTCATTGTGAAAATCATCCACATGGTTGGGGATTTGCATCAATGGATGAAAAAAAAATAATAATAGAAAAAGAACCAATCAAAGCAACAGAAAGTGAATATTTAAAAAATAAACTTACACGTCCTGTTAAAGTAAAAAATGCATTTGCTCATATAAGATATGCAACTATGGGATATATTGATCGCAAAAATTGTCATCCTTATACAAAAAAGGATAATGGTGGTAGAATATGGACATTAATTCATAATGGAACTATATTTAACTATAAACCTTTGAATAAATATGTAAAAACACAAATAGGTGAAACAGATTCTGAAAGAATATTACTTCATATAATTGATAAAGTAAATGCCAATGAAAAAATAAAGGGTAACTCTCTAAATGAAAAAGAATTATTTGAACTTTTAGATTCAATTATTTCTAAAATGTCATTAAACAACAAATTAAACTTAATGATATACAATGAGGAATACATGTATGTTCACACCAATTTAAAAAACTCTTTAAGTTATTTAAAAAAGGACAACAATATAATGTTTTCAACTTCACCATTAACTGATGAAAATTGGAAAGAAGTACCATTTACACAACTTCTTGCTTATAAAGAAGGAGAATTAGCATTTGAAGGAACTAATCATCATAATGCATATGTAGAAAATGAAAAAGATTTGAAACATTTATATCAAATTTTTTCAAGTTTATAAAATAATTTAATTTCTGAGGTCTTCATTATGGAAAAAAAGATAAATGATATAATAAATAGAGATACTATAAGAAATAAGTTATACAAAAAATACATAGAACCAACAACCAAAGGAAAAAAAGATTTCATTGGAATTGAAGTAGAAATACCTATAGTTAACTTAAACAAAGATTATGTAGATTTTAACATAGTACATACTGTAACAAAAGAATTCTTAAATAATTTTCATTCATTTGAAATATTAGACAAAGATCATGAACATAATATTATTTCAGTTATAAATAAAAACACCAATGATATAATCTCTTATGATTGTTCTTATAATAATATAGAATTTGCTATGGGAAAAGAAAAAAACTTATTTGAAATAAATAAACGATTTTTAACATATTATAAATTCTTTAAAAAATGTTTTGAAAAATATAATTATACACTAACTGGAATGGGAATAAATCCATATAGAGTATATAATCATAATGTACCTATACCTAGTGAAAGATATTTAATGCTCTTTCATTATTTAAATTCATACAAAAAATATAATGTACCTATGTATTTCCATAATCATCCAGAATATGGAACATTTTCAAGTGCATCACAAGTACAATTAGATGTAACTTACGATGAGTTAGTAGATACAATAAATATATTTTCAAAATTAGAACCATTAAAAGCAGTTTTATTTTCTAATTCAGTACTTCTTGGAGAAAATGAAGAATTGCTATGTTGTAGAGATATGCTTTGGGAAAATAGTAGTCATGGTATAAACCCACATAATATTGGTATGTATGATATTACATTGGATAACATTAATGATCTTGAAGATTATATAGAATCATTAAGTATGTATTCAGTTAAAAGAAATGGTAAATATATAAGTTTTCCACCAAAAAACATATTTGATTACTTCAATCAAGAATTCATTACTGGTGAATATTACTGTAAAGGTAAATTTAAACAAATCACGTTCAAACCAGATATTGACGATATTGAATACTTAAGATCATTTAAATTTGTAGATTTAACATTTAGAGGAACAATTGAATATCGAAGTGTATGTACTCAACCAATTAAAGATACAATGATTGTAGCAGCGTTTCACTTAGGATTAAAATACCAATTGAAAGAATTAAAAGAACTACTTGATAATGATCATGTAATCTATCATCATGGATATAATTCTTTAGAACTTAGAAAATTATTAGTTAAAAATAAATTACCTGAATTTATAGATGAAGATGAATTATATGATTTAATAGAAAAGGTTGTTGATCTAGCAAAAGAAGGACTTAAAAAAAGGGGTCATGGCGAAGAAAAATTCATTGATCCATTATATAATCGAATTAACGAAAGAACAAATCCTGCTAGAAAAATATTATCATTAACAAATCAAGGAATTAGTATAGATAAAATAATAAAAGAATATGGAGATTTTTAAAAAAATCTAAAATTATTACTATAAAATAATTTGATGGGGGAATTTAATATAATAAAATTTAATTTAGAAAGTAAAGATATAAAAGAATGTTTATTAAATGGGAATTTTGGATTAGAAGAAGAAAATCTTCGTATTGATAAAGTAGGTTATTTATCAGATATAAAACATCCCTTCTTAGATGAAAAACAAATAGATAGAGATTTCTGTGAAAGTCAAGTAGAATTTATTACCACAGTAAAAAATAGTACAAAAGATGTATTAGAAGAACTAAAAGATCTTCATACTAAAGCTAGAAATAAATTATGGAATTTAGATAGTGGGAGAGAATTTTTATGGCCATTTTCAAATCCACCTTGTATAAATAGTGAAGAAGATATACCTATTGCTAAATTCACCGGAAACTTAAAAGAAAAAGAAATTTACAGAAATTACTTATCAGATAAATATGGAAAAAGAAAAATGTTATACTCAGGTATTCATTATAATTTTTCATTTTCAGATGAGTTATTAAAGAAGCTATACAAACAAACAGAACAAAAAATATCATTTAATGATTTTAAGAATAATATCTATTTAAAATTATCAAAAAAAGTTACAGAATATACATGGCTTATAGTATATTTAACAGCTGCAAGTTCTGTAGCAGATCCATCATTATTTACAGATAAAAACATATCTTTAGAAGATTATGCATCTTATAGATGTAGTGAATATGGTTACTGGAATTATTTTACACCAATACTAAATTATTCATCATTAGAAGAATATGTAGAAAGTATTAATAAATATGTTGAAAATGAAATGATTTATTCAGCATCAGAACTATATTATCCAGTAAGACTTAAATGTGCAGGTGTAAATGATCTTGATAAATTAAATAAACATGGTATAAATCATATTGAATTACGTATGATAGATTTAAATCCATTAGATAAAGCAGGTATAATGTTAGAAGATCTTGACTTTTTACATTATATGTTAGTATATTTCTTATCAACTCATGACATAGAATTTACTCCTGAAGAACAGATTATAGCATTAAACAATGAAAAAAACGCAGCTCATTTAAAAGAAGAGAATATTAATATTAAAATAGGTGATGATACTGTAAATATTGTTACTGCAGGATTAGATGTTTTAAATAAAATAGAAAGATTTTATAAATCTTTAGGTATTGAAGATGCAATTATCAATATTGAATATCAAAAACAGAAATTATTAAATCCTAAAGATAGATATGCTTATCAAGTTAAAAACTTATATCAAGATAATTTTATAGGAGAAGGTATTAAAATTGCTGAAAATAATACTAAACCTATAGATAATGTTATATCTGATGAAGAATGGTTAAGAATCTATGAAAACTGCACTTCTAATAGTTAAACTTTTTTATTAAAGGGTTATATTCCCTGTATTTATTTTTAATTTTTAATTTTATTATATTTATAAATTGAAACAATTATTAAAAGAAGAAAAAGAGAATTTATTTAATTTTTTTCAAATTCTATTTTAAATCCTGTACCTTCACATTCTAAAATAGAAAATGTACCTCCAAGTTGTATTGAAAGATTGTTAACAACAATTAATCCTAAACTTGAAAGATTTTCTAGATCTATATTTTCAGGTAGTCCTATTCCATCATCTTTATATATAAATTTATAATGAGTTTTCTCTTTTTTAAAGTCTATGTAAATATTTCCATCTTTGTTTGGAAATGCATATTTTATTGTGTTTGTTATTAGTTCATTTATTATTAGTCCTAATGGGATTGATTGTTCCATATGTAAATTTATTTGATCTATAGTTATATGTGTTTTAATATCTGATTCATATAAATCAAGTACTGATGATACTAATGATTCAATATATGATTTCATATCTACTTCAGATAATGAATCAGAGCCATAAATTTTTTCATGTATTAATGCCATTGCATATAACTGATTTTGTGTATTAATCAAAATATTATCAGTACTTACATTAAAGTCTAAGTTGAGATTGATTAAACTTAATATGATTTGTAAGTTATTTTTTACACGATGATGTACTTCTTTAAGTAAAAATTTATTATTTTCTAATGCTTTTTCTAGTTGTTTTTGATAAGTTGTTTCTGTTGTTATATCTTGAATAAATGCTACACTTTTGAGTATTTCACCATTTTTATCATAATCCCTATGTATTACAGTTTTCAAGTATTTAATATTTCCTTTTTCAGTATTTAATCTTTGAATGAAAGTAATATCTGGATTCATTGGTGATAATTTTGCTTTACACTCTTTTCTATATTTTATATCTTCTTCAGTCATGAAAGATTCAGTTAAATTAGTCACATTACCTGTATAATCTTTAGGATTAATTTCTAATATATTAAACATTTCTGGTGTCCATACAACATCAATTAAATTTTTAGAGTATCCAATAGCAGTTTTGCTATTTTTTTGTATTCTATTTAAGTTATCTCTTAGTTCTAATGCTTCAGTTAATGCTTCTTTTAGTTCATTTGATTCATGTGCAATGTCTGTTATGTCTTGAAATAAACTGATATGTGCTTTTTTATTTCCGTTTTCATCAAATTCATAGGATATAAAAGTTTTAATATATATTAATCGACCTGCTGAGTAGGCTCTTTGAACAAATGAAACTTCTGGATGTTCAGGAGTACACATTGCATGTTTTTCAACCCAAAGATATTTATCTTCATCTATGAGATATTTTTCCATACTTCCAACATATTCTGATTTTTCTAAACCAAGAACATTATAACCTTGATTATACCAAGTATACTCTTTAGTTTCATGATCATAATAATACATAGAAATTTTACTTACTTTTTGAACTTTTTCAAAACTGAAATTAAACTTTTTAGAAATATCTAATGCATTTTTTAATTCTTTTTCTTGTATCATTTCTTTTGTTACATCTTGATTGAATGATATACCCTTAATGAATTTATTATTTTTATCATAAAAATGATGTATAATCGTTCTAATATATTTTATATTTCCTTTTCCTGTTTTAAATCTTACAGTAAATGTAACTTTTGGATTACTTGGTGTAATAAAAGAAAAGTTATTATCTACAATTTTTTTATCTTCATCTAGCACAAATCTATTTATAATATCATATTTTTTGTTTTTGTATTTTTCAGGTTTAATTTCTAATATATTATATACTTCGGGTGTCCATGAAAAATTTTTTAGATCATAAGTATATGCTATAAAAGTTTTACTGGCTGTTTGTATTCTATTTAAATTATCATTAAGCTCAATAGTTTCATTTAAAGCTTTTTGTAATTCTTCTGATTTAGTAGCAAGATCTGTTATATCTTGAAGTAAACTAGTATATGATAATTTATTTCCTTTCTCATCAAAATCATATTTTACAAAAGTTTTTATATAATGTATTTTATTTGCTGAAACTTTAGTAACAAAAGATTCTTCTGGATGTTCTGGAGTACACATTGCATGTTTTTTTCTCCAAATATCTCTATCTTCCTCCACAATATAATTAACCATATCATCTGTGTATTCTACAGGATCTAAACCCGGTAAAATATATCCCTTATTATACCAAGTATATTTTTTGGTTTTAAAATCATAATCATAAAGTGAAATCTTAGTCAGATTTTGAACTTTTTCTAAATTTAGATCTAATTTTTTAGATTTTTCTAATGCTTTTTGTAATTCCTTTTGTTTTTTTAACTGTTCTTTTCCGATATCATTAAAAATAATAAGAATAGCTGGTTTATTCTTGTAAAAAATATAATTAAGATTTAAGTTATAATAACCTATTTCATTTTTTTCTTTAATTTCAAAAGGAAAAGCATAAGAATATTTTTTTCTTTCTAATATTTTATTAATATTTTTATTTATTAAGTCGATTAAGGTCGTATCTGTTGTTATATCTTCGATTTTTTTGTTTAATACTTCATCATAATTTTGATCTTGTAATTTAAGATATTTTTTGTTACATTGAACTATATAATCATTTTGAACAATAATTATAGGTTCTGGATAATTATTTAATAGTCCATCTTCTTTAATAGATGAAAGATCATAATCTGTTTCATTTTTTGCTAAAATATAAATGAAATTATCAATTTTAGTAATATTGATTTTAATTTTTTTAATAAGAATGTTTTTTTCGTATTGCTCTAAATAAATTATTTTAGGCTGATTAGTACTATAAACTTCTTTTAAAATATTTAACAAAGTTTTATTTTTATTAAAGTCTAAAAAATTGGATATTAATGCTCCTTTAATCTCATTTAGTTTGTATGGTGTATATTCTAAAAGTTTTTTGTTTAAAAAATTAATATAGAAATCCTCTAAAGTATCTGTAGGAGATAATATTTCAATATTATAATCAATGCTGTTAGATAATTGTTTATCCTTTTCAGCAATATTTATTATATTATTGTAGATTTTTAATTCTTTTTTATCAAAATCTTTTAAAAAGTGGATTTCGTCTACTTTCTCTAATTTTTCATTTAGAATATTTAATTTCATATTTTAACAGTCCAATATTTTTTTTATTATAAATTATTTATTTTGTTATATTATTGATAAATAAAAGAATAATTTTTTTATGTTATTTTTTTCATTATATTCTAATTATCATTATAAATAGAAAATAAATACATAAACGCTATTTATATTTATATAATCTATTACTATTATATTTAATAAAGATTCTATGAATTAAAAAAAGACTTGTTAGTTATTTATATTCATAGAAATGAAATAAAACAATCTAAACTAAATTATTCACATTTTAATATAATGTTTTATAGAAAATCATAGACACATTATCCTTTAATTAACCTTAATAATAGTTGTTACCACTACTAATTTTTTATCTAAAAAATATAGTAACATTATTTTGAAGATAATTTAGAAAAAATATTGTATCTTTTTGGATACTATTATAGTAAGATATATTAAAAAGTTTATAGATATATTGTATTAACAGATTCTCTAAATGATAAAAGTTGATTTATTTATTTAGTAAACTATATCATATACAATTCTTTAAAATGTATAGTTTCATTAAATATCATATAATAAATAGAGAAGAATATTACGGGATTTATCAGCATTTTTTTGATAAATAGAATTTATTTGTAGATTATATACTAGTTTCAAGGGAAAGTTATTATATAAAAAATTAGTATTTAAAGCTATTTACTAAATATTTGATACTTATTTAGTAAGATATAATTATAGTAGAATAAAACATAATAATAATTTTACTAGTTATTTAAAGATATCTTTGAAAAAATAGTTTATACATATTTAATGATTAATAGCTAATTAATAACCTTTTTCTTTTTATGATCTTTATATTAAAATCAATTCCCATAATTTAAATGGAGACTATTTGATACATGAAAATAAAAACATCTGCACCAGGGAAGGTAATACTCTTTGGTGAACATACTGTGGTATATAAAAAACCAGCTATAGCAGTAGCTATAGATAAAACTGTTAATGTGGAATTAATATCAAGAGATGATGATGTAGTTCATGTTTATGTTCCTTCAATTGATTATAGTTATAAGGGCATTTTAAAAAATAACGAACTTAAATATGAACGTAACAAATATGATCCTAGTCGTATAACTGATTATATACATGAAGTAATTCAACTTTTTAAATTTGATAAAGGATTCGACTTATATGTTAATATCAACATGCATTTAGGAGCTGGTCTAGGATCATCAGCAGCTACAACAGTAGCATCTATGAAAGCACTTAGTAAATATGCTGGATTAAATTATGATGATAAAACAATAGCAACAAAATCTCGTTTAATAGAAATTGAGATTCAAGGTGCTGCTAGTCCTATTGATACAGCTATGAGTACTTATGGTGGTATGATTTATGTTGATGAAAAATCTAACTTAAATAAAATTGTACCTAATATAGATTTACCACTTGTTGTTGCATTTTGTGATAAACGAGGTAATACTGGAGAATTAGTTGAATCTGTTAGACAAAAATATAATAAATATCCTGAAATTATTGAAAATATATTTAATGCCATGGCAACAATTGCAGTTGATGCAAAAAGTATTTTAGAAAATTCAAATGCTGTAACTTTAGGAGATCTTATGAATATAAATCAGGGATTATTAGATTCTATTGGGGTAAATACTATAGAATTATCTGATATGGTGTATATTTCAAGAGAACATGGGGCTTATGGAGCTAAACTTACAGGTAGTGGTGGTGGCGGAAGTATAATAGCTTACTGTCCTGAAAATATCGATAACATATTAAATGAATTAAATAAAAACTATATTGCATTTAAGTGTAACTACTCTGAAAATGGAGTTACAATAGAAATTATTGATGAATGAGTCTTTAAATATTTTAAAAGTTACAAAAGGAGCATATGGAAAAATATGATGATCTTAAAAATTGGTGGAAGTGCAATTACAGTAAAAGATGCATCTAAACCAACTATTGATACTGATAATTTAAATAGAGTTGTTGATGAAATACAAAGTTACTCTGAAGAATTAATTATAGTTCATGGTGCAGGATCTTATGGACATATTTATGCTAAAGAATATGAAATAGGTCAAAAAATTAAAGATGACCAAGATTTAACTAGAAAAAGATTAGGATCTTGTATAACTCAATCATCAGTACAGGAATTAAATAATATTTTCTGTAAAGCATTACAAGAAAAAGGAATTCCTGCTATAGGATTACAACCATCTTCATTGTTAACAATGAAAGATAAAAGAATTGATATATGTAATATTGATATTATTAAAAAATATTTGAACAAAGGATTTATCCCTGTACTTTATGGTGATTCAGTACTAGATCAAAATGATGAAATTAAATACTCAATATTATCTGGAGATCAAATTATCACGTATCTTGCAGAAAAATTACATCCAAGAAGAGTAATTTTATCATCTGATGTAGATGGAATATATACAAATAATCCTAAAATAAATCCTGATGCTACATTATTAAAAACAGTTACACGAAATACGAAATTTGAAACAACAAATGATAATAATCAAGCGGATGTAACTGGTGGAATGACTGGTAAAATAAATGAATTATTAGATCTTGCAGATAAAGGTATAGAATCTCAGATTATAAATGCAGAAAAACCAGGAAACATCAAACTTGCAGTATCTGGAAAAGATGTTAAAGGAACAATAATAAAACAAAATTAATCATAATAATCATTTTATTTAATAAACAATCAAATGGAGGATATTAAAGTTATGATTTCAGATAGAAAATATGAACATTTAATGATTTGTAAAAATTCTGATGTAGAATATCATAATACAACAGGATTTGAAGATATACACTTAGTTCATAGAACATTACCTGAAGTAGATCTAGATAGTATAGATACATCAATAGATTTCTTTGGAAAGAAACTTGAAAGTCCTTTAGTAATATCGGCTATAACTGGTGGACATCCAGCATCAAAATCTATAAATGCAGAATTAGCAAAAGCTGCAGAAAAAACAAGAATTGCAATGGGTGTAGGAAGTCAAAGAGCAGGTATTAAAAATCCTGAATTAAGGGATACTTATGAAGTAGTAAGAGAATGTGCTCCAACAACTTCAATTATTGGAAATATTGGTATACCACAAGTAGAATATGCAAAAGAATCAATTGATATGATAAATGCAGATACGTTGGCAATACACTTAAATCCATTACAGGAAATTATACAACCTGAAGGAGATATAAATGCTGTAGGTTATCTTGATAACTTAGAAACATTTTGTAAAGAATCAGAAGTTCCAATAATAGCTAAAGAAACAGGTGCTGGAATATGTCAAGAAGATGCAAAAATCTTAGAAAGTATAGGAGTAAATGCTATAGATATACAAGGTGCTGGTGGAACTAGTTGGGCAGCAGTTGAGTCCTATAGATTAAAAGATAGTGATATTGGAAATCTATTTTGGGATTGGGGGATACCAACAGCAGTAAGTACAATCGAAGTATTAGAAACTGTTAATATTCCAGTCATCTCATCTGGTGGAATTAGAAATGGATTAGAAGCTGCAAAAGCATTAGCATTAGGGGCAAATGCTGTTGGAATGGCTTTACCATTCTTTAGAGATGCATATGAAGGACATGAATATGTTGAAAATAAAATAAAACAATTTAATACAGAATTAAAAACAGCAATGTTTCTAGTAGGAGCATCTTCTATAGAAGAGTTAAAAGAAAAGAGATTAATAATAACTGGATTAACTAGAGAAATTTTAACAGAACTAGACATTGATACAAAAAAATACGCAAGGAGGATGTAATTTTTGACAATAGAAGTAATAGCAGTCGGAGGATATGAGGAAATCGGAAAAAATATGACTGCAGTAAAAGTAAATGATGATGTAGTGATCTTTGATATGGGTATTCACCTAGATAGATTACACATACATGAAGATACGGATATAGCGAGAATGCATAGTTTAGATCTTATTGAAAGAGGAGTAATTCCTGACGATACATTAATGAAAGAAGTTGATGGAAAAGTAAGAGCAATAGTATGTACACATGGACACTTAGATCATATAGGAGCAATTGCAAAATTAGCACATAGATATGAAGCACCTATAATTGCATCACCATATACATTAGCATTAATTGAAAAAACAATAAAAAGTGAAAGAAAATTCAAAGTAAACAATCCACTTAAATCATTAAATCCTGGAGAAAAAATGCAAATATCTCCAAATATAACACTTGAATTTGTACGAACAACACATAGTATACCACAGACTATCACAGGAGCATTACACACCCCAGAAGGAGTAGTAATATATGCTAATGATTTTAAATTTGATAACCATCAAATGGTATCACCACCACCTGATTATCGTAGATTTAAAGAATTAGGTAGAAAAGGTGTAAAAGTTGCAATAATGGATACAACAAATGTGAAAGAAAAAGATCAAGGAAAAACATACTCTGAAAAAATAGCAAGAGATCTATTAAAAGATGTAATGAAAGAACCATTAGAAGATCCTAAACATGGATTAATAATCACTACATTTTCAAGTCACATTGAAAGAATTCAAGCAATAACCAAAATAGCTGAACGTAGCAGAAGAAAAATAATGATTCTTGGACGTTCAATGGAAAGATATTGTTCATTAGCTCAGTCTATGGGAATATTAAATCTTCCAAAAAATGTAAGTTTATATGGAAATTCAAAAGCAGTAAACAAAGCATTAGCACGAGCAAATGAAAAAAGATCAAAATATTTATTACTTGTTACAGGACATCAAGGAGAACCAGATGCATTATTACCAAGAATAGCAAATGGAAAAACAAACTTTGAAATAAAACCCGGAGACAATGTAATTTTCTCAGCTTCAGTTATACCAAATCCAATAAACAAAGCTAATAGAAATGTTTTAGAAAGAAGATTAAAAGAAAGTGGAGCAAGAATATATACAAATGTTCATGTTTCCGGACACGGAGGACCTGAAGATTTAAGAGACTTTATAAGAATGCTTGAACCAAAACATTTAGTACCTGCTCACGGTGATATAAGTCACTTAGCAGCATATGTGGAGTTAGCTGAAGAAGAAGGATACACATTAGGTAATGATGTTCATATATTAAGAAATGGACAAGCTCAAGTATTTAATAGATAAAAGTATAGGTGATTAAATTGGTAGAAGTAGAAGAAATATTAAAAAGATATTCTGAAGAAGTAAATATAGAAATTAATAAAGCATTAAAAACATTAGAACCTAAAGATTTACATGATTCTTCAGCTCATCTAATAAAAGCTGGTGGAAAAAAATTAAGGCCAGCATTAGCTGTATTAAGTTGTCAAGCTGTAGGTGGACAAACAGAAAAAGCATTTAAAACTGCAGCAGCATTAGAACTTGTACATACTTTCAGTTTAATACATGACGATATTATGGACAATGATGATACTCGTAGAGGTATGAAATCAGTACATAAAGTATGGGGAGTACCTTTAGCAATATTAGCTGGAGATACCATATTTGCAAAAGCATTTGAAACTATTATCAAAACAACAGAAGAAAATATTGCATATGAAAAAGTATTAGATGCTTCAACAGTATTAGTAGATGCATGTATTAAAATCTGTGAAGGTCAAGCTTTAGATATGGCATTTGAAGATACATTTAATGTAACCGAAGAACAGTATATGGCAATGATATATAAAAAAACTGCAGCACTTATTGCAGCAGCAACTACTGCTGGTTCAATCATTGGTGGAGCGACTTCAGAAGAAATCAATGCTTTATCTAAATACGGAAAAAATATTGGTTTAGCTTTCCAAATTCAAGATGATTACATAGATCTTACAGGCGATGAAAGTATCGGAAAACCTGTTGGAAGTGATTTAGTCGAAGGTAAAAAAACTTTAATGGTTGTCCATGCATTAGATAATGCTTCAAAAGAAGATCATGATAGATTATCAACTTTATTAGAGGCTAATAATGAAAGTATCATACCTGAAGCAATGGATTTATTAAATAAATATGATGCAATTGATTATGCAAGGGATGTTGCTTTAGAAAAAGTTAACAATGCTAAAGAAGCTTTAACTGTATTAGATGATAGTGAAGCTAAAGAATGGTTATTAAAACTTGCAGATTTTGTATTAGCAAGAAAAGCATAAATGATAACTGTATCCTTCTAAGAAATTCATATTCAACAAGCTTTTAAATGTATTATTTTCGGATATACACTTGTTGTAAATGGAAAATTTTTATTACAGTTAATATATTTGTTTATTATATGGATCCAATTGATTCATTTGTGGAAGAATTTCATACTTAATTCTTCTTCTAACACTTTGAATATATCTTCATTGTGGTATAGAAGAACTTTAATATTTACGATAAATTATCATATTAACTTTTCATATTTACTTTTTTTCTTGATATTTTTTTTTATTATATTTGAAATATTTTAATTAGAAAATTAATATATCACTAAACTTTTTCAAATTAAATATATTTTTTATGATGGATGTAATAAATTTTGTATTACGACTATTGAAACAACTAACTATATATACAAAAATCATTAATATCTACCAAATACTTTAATCTTTCCTTTAAATTTATATTTAATACTAAATAATTATTAGTCAAGAAAATATATATAAAAACCTTTATAAGGCAAGAAAAATAAACTTGTATGTTATGTATTATAGTTTTTACATTTGAATTAATATGTTAAAACACAAATAGGTTAAATAGATACAGAGAAAATATTACTTCAGATTCCTTTGATTGAATAAATGTTAATGACAAAATAAAATGTAAATTTTTTAAGTGAAAAATAAATATTTGAAGTTTTAGATTCAATTATTTCTAAAATGTCTTAATAATAAGTTAAACTTAATGATTTACAATGGGAAGTATATTTAGGTTCATATTTATAGAATATGAAGAAAGATTTAAATATTTGTATCAAATTTTTTCACGTTTGTAGAAAATAATTTAGTTTTTTGGGGTTTTAATTTATGGAAAAGAAGACGGATGATATAATAAATAAAGATATTATAAGAAATAGGTTGTATGAGAAATATATAGAACCAACAACTAAAGGAAAAAAAGATTTTATTGGGATTGAGATTGAGATACCTATAGTTAATTTAAATAGAGATTATGTGGATTTTAATATAGTGCATAAGGTAACTAGAGAATTTTTAGATAATTTTCATTTGTTTGAGGTATTAGATAAAGATCATGAGAATAATATTATTTCGGTTGTAAATAAAAAGACTAATGATATAATTTCTTATGATTGCTCTTATAATAATATAGAATTTGCTATGGGGAAAGAAAAGAATTTATTTGAGATCAATAAACGATTTTTAACATATTATAAATTCTTTAAAAAATGTTTTGAGAAATATAATTATACATTAACTGGAATGGGAATAAATCCTTATAGAAAATATAATCATAATGTACCAATACCTAGTGAGAGATATTTGATGCTTTTTCATTATTTAAATTCGTATAAGAAGTATAATGTTCCTATGTATTTTCATAATTATCCTGAATATGGGACATTTGCAAGTGCTTCACAGGTACAATTAGATGTAACTTATGATAATTTGGTTGATACAATTAATATATTTTCAAAATTAGAACCGTTGAAAGCTGTTTTATTTTCTAATTCAATTCTTTTGGGAGAAAATGAAGAATTATTATGTTGTAGGGATATGCTTTGGGAAAATAGTAGTCATGGTATAAATCCACATAATATTGGTATGTATGATATTAAATTTGATGATATTGATGATTTTGAAGATTATATAGAATCGTTAAGTATGTATTCAGTTAAAAGGAATGGTAAATATATAAGTTTTCCACCAAGAAACATATTTGATTATTTTAATCAAGATTATATTACAGGTGAATATTACTGTAAAGGTGGATTTAAATCAATTACTTTCAAACCAGATATTAATGATATTGAATATCTTAGATCATTTAAATTTGTGGATTTAACATTTAGAGGAACAATTGAATATAGAAGTGTATGCACTCAGCCAATTAAAGATACAATGACTGTAGCTGCATTTCATTTAGGATTAAAATATAAATTAAAAGAATTAAAAGAAATACTAGAAAATGATCATGTAATATATCATCATGGATACAACTCATTAGAACTTAGAAAATTATTAGTAAAAGATAAATTACCTGAATTTATAAATGAAGATAAATTATATGATTTAATAAGAAAGGTTGTTGATTTAGCAAAAGAAGGACTTAAAGAACGAGGATATGGTGAAGAAAAATTCATCAATCCATTATACAATCGCATTAACGAAAGAACTAATCCAGCTAAACAAATATTATCATTAACAAACCAAGGAATCAACATAGATAAAATAATAAAAGAATATGGAGATTTTTAAAAAAATCTAAAATTATTACTATAAAGTATTATTTTAGAATATGTTTATTTTTGAAGAACAAATTATAATATGCATATGAAAAGTATCAAATGCTCCAACAGTAGATAGATTATTAGTAATTTTACTTGAAGTTAATAAAGGAAATTATTGTATGAAGAGATGGATTTGATTAAATATATATGGTGTAATATGTTATTCAATTTTTAATGCTTTAAAAAATCTTAATAATGCTAAAAGATTTTTAAATATATTTATTAATACTCAAATTGAAGAATGATTATTAAAACTTGCATAAGTTATATTAGTAATAACAGAAATGGTTATAAATAATAAATTAACTTATATATGAAATAATAATTGTCTTTTTGTTTCTTTTTTTTAGTATACTAATTTTTAAATATTACTCTTTTCATGATAACTAACTATTAATATAATTAGATTAATAAGGTATTCATAGAAAAACAAAAAGGTGAAAAAAAATGTTAGATAAAAAAATGGAAGAACAATTAAATAAACAAGTAACTGCAGAATTTTACTCAGGATATTTATATTTATCAATGGCAGCATATTTTGAAGATAAAAATTTAGCTGGATTTGCTAACTGGATGGAAATACAAGCAAAAGAAGAATTAGACCACGGAATGAAAATATATGGTTACATTAATAGAAAAGGCGGAAAAGCAATAATGGAAGCTATTGATAAACCAGATATTGATTGGGAATCTAACGTAGCTTTATTTGAACAAGTATTATCTCATGAAGAAACAGTAACTGGAATGATAAATGATTTAGTAGATTTAAGTATAGAGTTAAAAGATCATGCTACAACACAATTTTTACAATGGTTTGTTGAAGAACAAGTTGAAGAAGAAGAAAATGCAAGTGATATTTTAGCAAAAGTAAAAATGGCAAAAGACTCAGCACAATTAACATATTTATTAAATGAAGAACTTGCAACAAGAGTATACACTCCACTAGCTGATGAAGAATAAATAAAAAATTAATTATCTTTACTTAATAAAGAAGTACTATATTGTAGTACTTTTAACTTTTTTTTAATATATCAACTAAATATTTTTAGATATCTCTTTTTTTTGATAGGATTTTTCATTTAATAACTTGGTTGATGGATGTTATAACATTCTTACTTTTTTTTAATATAATTTAAAGTGGATAAAATTTAATAGTTAATAAAACTAGAATATAAATAAGAAGAAATATGAACTATTTAACTTAGTTTTTATATAACCTTTAATTTCTTCAATTAAGACATTTTTTTTAAATTAATAAAAGGAGGATAAATATTATTAATATTAAAAAAACTAATGTGTTTTTAGCTTTATTAGTGGTATTAATGCTTGCAGTATCAGTTAGTGCTGTATCAGCAGTAGATAATTCTACAACAATTACAGATGTATCTACACCTGCTGTCAGTACTGTAAATACAACGCAAACAAATACAGTTCAAGCTACAGATAATGTTGAACAAAGTTCTAATAATATTGTAGCAGATAATAATAATGTTAATACACAAAATACAAAAACTTCAACACAATCACAATCTAGTGATAATCAAAATATAGTAAAACAAACAACTAATACACAAACTTCTGATGTTCAATCATCTGATAATCAAGTAAATACTATTTCAAACAATACAGTAAAAACATTAAAAAATACAGATAATCAAACTACTAATGATAACATTACAAAAGAAACACCTAATATTAAAATGGATAATTATACATCCACTTTAAGAAATAATGTAACATTAAATGCAAAAATAGCAGATAATGCTACAGGAATAGCAGTATTTAAATTAAATGGTAAAACCATATCAGATAAAATTAATTTAGTAAATGGTACAGCTACATATGTTTATCAATTACCAAGTAATTATCGAGCTATTAATTATACTTTACAAGTAATTTATAGTGGAGATGATTATTATACTAATTCAACAGCATATTCTACATTATCTTTAAATAAAATTCCAACAACAGCAACACTTAACAATATAACTTCAAAACCAGGTAATACTATTACATTTGAATCAATAGTAACCAATATATACAACGAAACAGTAGCAAATACAACTGTTGTATTTAAATTTGGAGGTAAAACTGTTGGAAATGCAACAACAGATGAAAATGGTAAAGCTGTATTTAATTATGTTATTCCTACTAGAATGAACCAACAATCATATACAATTAATATGATTAGTAAACAAACTAGTGAAGATCTTGAAGCAATACAAAGTGCTACTGTTACTTTAACACAACTTGCTACAACAGTTACAGTAAATAATATTACAACAACTTCTGGTAAAACTGTAACAGTTACAGGTATAGTAAAAGATGAAAATAACAATCCTGTATTAAGTGGAAAAGCTGTAATAAAAATTAATGGTAAAACATTAGCTACAGTAACAGTATCCAACGGTATTGTCAATTACAATTACACAGTACCTTATTCATCAGCAACTATCAGAAATATCTCAATAACTTATGCAAACAACACTAAATATGGTGGAAGTACAGGTAATGGATATCTAACTATTAACATATTAGGTACACAAACATCCATAAATAATATAACAACTAAACCAGGCAAAACTGCATTATTAAATGCTACTGTAATCGATGCAAATGGTAATGCTGTAAATGGTGGAGTTGTAGTATTTAAAATTAATGGTACAACTGTTGGTCAAGCTAATGTAAATAATGGTCAAGCAGTATATTCATACAATGTATCAATGATCAATGCAGGTAAATCAACAATAACTGCAACATATACTACTAACAGTAAATATAATACAAGTTCACAAAATAGTGTATTAATAATTAATAAATTAAATACAAACGTTTCAACTAATAATCAAAATACAACTGTTGGTCAAGCTGTTACATCAACTGTCACAGTAATCGATGAATTAGGTAATAATGTAACTAGTGGAATAGTAACATTTTATATAAATGGTAGTTTCATAAAAAGAGTTAATGTTACTAATGGTGTAGCTTCTGTTACATATAACCCATCACTAAAATTAATTGGTACTACTGTCCAAGTTAATGCTATATACAGTGGAAATGGAATTTACAATGCATCTACAAGTACATCAAATTTAACAATTAATAAATTAAGTAATGTATATGTAAGTAATTCTGGTAGTGACTCAAACTTAGGTACTCAATCAAGTCCATTTAAAACATTATCTTATGCATTATCTCATGTAGCATCTGCAGGTACAATTAATCTTGCTAAAGGTACATATACTACTTCAGGATTAGTTTTAAATGATTCTGTATTAATCAAAGGAGTAACTATATCTACTACTATAATTGATGGACAAAATAGTGGAAAAACAATATTTACTTTAAATAATACAAATGCAATATTATCAATTGCTAATTTAACATTAACAAACGGTAAAAGTACAAATAATAATAGTGCTGGTGCAATAGTAAGTAATGGTAAATTATCAATATCAAACACTTTATTTAAATCAAATGTTGCTATAGGTATTAATTCATCTGGAGCTATCTATTCAACAAATGTATTAAGTATAAATTCATCAAGATTTACAAGTAACTCAGCTACAACTGATAATAGTGTAGGTGGAGCAATAAGAAATACTGGAAGTACAATAATTATAATGAATTCTTATTTCAATGATAATAAAGCAATTGGATCTAACAGTACTGGTGGAGGAGCTGTTTATGTAAACAACGGTAATCTCTATATAGTAAATAGTGAATTTGTTAATAATTTAGCTAAAGGTAAATCAGTAACTGGTGGGGCTGTTGAAATAGTAACAGGTAATATAACTGTAACTAATGGTACATTCACTTCAAATAGTGTAAATGGTACAACTTATGGATTAGGTGGAGCAATTGGTGATTTAGATGCATCTATATACTTAATCAATTCAACATTCACTAAAAATATAGCTATAAGTTCAACAACCGCTGGTGCAGGAGCTTTATATGCTCAATATTGTATATTAGTAGTTACTAACACATTATTTGAGAACAATCAAGCAGTAGGTAGTGGAACATTAGGTGGAGCAGTATATAATTACTATGTATATTCATCAATGGAAAATACTAAATTCATAGCTAACTCAGCTAAAGCTAGTAATAGTGGAAATGCATTAGGTGGAGCAATAAATTATAACTTAGGTACATTAACAGCAAATAATTTAACATTTACTAATAATGTTGCTACTGGTAATTCTACTTATGGTGGAGCTATTTACTTTGCAGCACAAATATTAAGTTTAAATGCATCTTCATTTACTGGAAATAATGCAACAGCTAAATCTTCAGCAGCTGGAGGAGCAGTATTTGCAGAAGGTAATACTACTATAACACACTCATTACTTCAAAATAACAGAGTAATTGCAACTGCTAATGGTGGAGGAGCTATTGCAAGTACAGGTAACTTAACTGCTACATATAACAATTTCATCAGTAATGTTGCTTCTGCAGCAGGTAGTGCAATATCTAATGGTGGAACTGTTGTATCCATAGAAAATAATTATTGGGGTGTAGCAAGTCCTACATGGTCTGGTTTATTATACAATACAAATAAACCTTCTAAATATAGTAGAACATACATTAATAACTAGATAGAATTCAATATTCTATCTTTTACTTTTTTTAAAATTTTTAGATTAAATCTATTTTTCTTACTAATGTTTAACACATAATATTTTTAAATTTCTGTTTTTTTGTTTTTGAAATAATTAAAGATCATAACTTTTTCTATAAAAAAAGCATAGGTCTCATCCAATAATTTAAAAAAATATGAAAAGATTTTTATTATATAAAATTGTTAAGTATAAATAGGATAAATAATTGAATTATTTATTTAACAATTTAGATTATATGGAGGAAAAAATAACATGAAAGCAGTAGCATTAATAGGTAGTCCACGTAAAGGTGGAAATTGTGATGTAATAGTTAAAGAATTAATGGATAGTATAGATGGTGATACAAAAACTTATTATTTATATGATCAAAAAGTAGGTCCTTGTCAAGCAGATATGGCATGTGTAAACCAAGATTGTGTATTAAATGATGATGGTAACACTATAATAAATGATATTTTAGATGCAGATGTTTTAGTATTTTCATCACCTATATACTATGGTCAAATTACAGGACCTGCAAAAACTTTAATAGACAGATTCTATCAAATTTCAGTAAATCCAGAAAAAACACTTGATGGTAAAAAAGTAATTACAGTATTTACTCAAAATCAACCTGAAGATGTATTCCATGATTATATAAACTCATTCAAAGCAATGCCATTTGGATTCTTAGGAATGCAAGTAGTTGGAAATATAACTGCTATGGGAGCATCTGAAAAAGGAGATAAAGAACAATTAAAAGAATATTTAGATGCAGCTAAAGATATAGCATCTAAATTATAAATTATTTTTTTATATCCTTTTCTTTTTTTATTTTAGTTAAATTTATTTTTAATTAAATATATAATATAATATAACAAAATATTTTAAAGAGAATTCAAAATGAGTAAAGATGATAAAGTATTGTTATACACTTATGCTAAGAAAGATCATTTAATACAATTAAAAAACTTCTTATTACTCACTTTTGTTGTAGCAGATTTATTTCTTATTTTTACAATCACCTTTTTCACAGAACAACCTAAAATAATTACTTTTGTTAGTTATTTTGATTTATTTGTATGTTTTTGTTTGTTTTTAAATTTAATTTATATATACCACACATCTACACAAAGACTAAAGCCTTTTATAAAAAGTCATTTGATTGATATATTATCCATGATACCATTTAACTTTATATTCTTAAGGTTCTTTGCAATTATTAGAATAATTCAAATATTACAAGTATTTAAAATAATTAATATTTCAAGAACAAAGATATCTTCATTTAAATTCTTTATTAGAAATCAATTAGTTGAATCAATATTCATAATTTTAGTAGTATATATCATATTATCATCAGTAGTTCTTGAAATTATAGATCCAGCATTTACGAATATATTTACTGCTATATGGTTTACAATTGGAACAATGACAACAGTTGGTTATGGAGATATTACTCCAATAACAACTCAAGGAAAAATACTGGCTATGGGTTCAATTGTATTTGGGGTAGTATTTGTCAGTATATTTACTGCAGCAATGTCTTCAATGTATATGGAAAAACCAGAAAGAAAAACACGAACTGCAATTAAAAATTATATTAATTATCTTAAAGATACAGATAAAAAATTAATAAAAAGAGTTAGAAATCTTGAAAAAGATAATGAAGAATTAATAAATCGTGTTGAGAATCTTGAGAATAAAGTTGATAAGTTAGATAGTAAGATGGATAAAATAATTTTATTATTAAATGAAAAATAATTTATTTTTATATTATTTTTTAAAAAATTCTATTTTTAATATTACTTTCTATAATTAATTTTTTTAATTATTGAACATTATACTATTTTTGTTACATTCTAATAAATTTTATACTTTTCTTATTTTAAAAATATAGTAATTTTATTAATTATTTGTAATATTTTTTATACAATGTTTTATAAAAACATTTAAATACTAAACAAAATACATATTGTATTGTAATAAGTATAATATGTTAGACAATGTTTAGATTATAAATTAAATTTATACTTATTATAATATTATAAAAACAATATATAAAACGAGGTGACAAAATTAAATAAAAATTTTGAGTATATTGCAATTTTATTAAAATATAATAGACTAAAAAATCAATATGATAAAATAGATCTATTAAAAAAGATAAAAAAGCAAAATACATAAAAAAAATATCAAAAAAATCATCATAAAAAAAACAAAGCCCTATTTATTTTATTTTTTTTAAAATAAATTACAATTTAAAAAAACGTAACTTATATTTTTATCAAAGAAATAATATATAAATATGAAACCTGAAGCGATTAGAAAACTTGAAGAAGAAGATGAAGATGAAGAATTTGTAGGATTAAATGTTGATCAAACATTACTTGAGTCAGTACAAATATTATTTAAAACAGAACCTGAAGTAGAAATATTCTATGATGGACTGTTAGAACGATTTGAAAATAATAAAAGACTAAGAAAAAATCCAGATAATCGTGAAGAAAATAACAAACAATTCTTAGATGAGTTACTTAAATATCATACAATTGAAGAAATAAACCAAGTAATAACCTCAATAAAACAACCAGAACTAAAAAAACAAAAAAATACAAATAAAACATCAAAAGATGAACAAAATATTGATAAAATATTAAAAGAGACATTCAATAAACCAAATGAGTTTAAAGAATTCATAGCATTAGTAAGTCAAAATATGATGGAAAACAATGACTCACCAGTATCAGCAACCGCCAAAGCAATGAAAAAATTAAATAAAACAGATGAAGAAACGTTGAAAGTAACAGAAATTATAGATAAAATCTTCTAATAACGTTAAGGTATTAAAAAAAATTTATATATGATGATAAAAATGGATAATGATTTAACTTTAGAACATAGAGATGTTCTTGATAACATATTAAAAACAGATGATAAAAAAGCATGCTTCCTATTAGGATTCTTAACAAGAAAATTAACTCATGTAGAATATAAAGAATTAAAAGAAACCCCCTTTTTAAAAAAAATATATGACATACAGTTAAGTGAAAAAAGAATAAAAGCATTATATCCTGTTTTGATAAATGAAATAAGAAAATATGATGCTATATTTAAAGATCTGGAAGAAGAAGCATCAATTTCCTTATTAAAATCTGAAGATAACTGGAATATAACTAATGATGAAAGTAGTTTTTATTTTACATTAGGTTATACTCTAGGTAGTTGCCCTAATTACCATAGAGTTATTACAGGTAAAGAAATAACATAATTTTCCAATCAATTTTTAAATGGGTGAAGAACTAGAAAAAATCTTATAAAAGAATATAATTCTTTCTTTTAAAACATATCATCAAATATATTGAAAAAAAAGTATTTCATACTAAAAAAAGAAAAAATATATTCTATAAATATATCCCTTCATTGATGTCACAATAAGATTAATCTATATTCTTCATCCTACCTATTTTTATGTATTATTCTTCTTTTATATTTTTAAATCTTTCTTCTACTGCACCAGATATTAATTTAATGAAATATACTATCATAAGTAAAACCGGCCATACAGCTACTCTTCCAATCCAAAAATCAATTATCATTACTATTTTTACTAATATAGGACTAGATGCTGTGAGAAATGTTGGTCCAAAACCAGTATTACCCATAGCTGATGCAGCATAGAATAATACATATTCGAAATTATTACTGTAAAATGATAATATAATTACACTTACAAAGAATACAAAAAAGTATGCTGCTGCAAATAGTAATACGTGTCTAATTTCTTCATTTGAAATAATTTTAATTTGTGTATGATATATTCTATGTGGTTTAACTGAATGTTTAGGTAAAATGATTCTTTCAATTTCCCACATTATGGATTTAAATATTATTATTACATTATACAATTTAAGTCCACCTGTAGTAGAACACATGGATCCACCAATAAACATTAAAATAATAAAAATTACATAAGTTAGAGATGGCCAGTAATCAATAGATGTTGATTGAAAACCTGTGGATGACATAACTGAGACGGTTTGGAATAGTGAATTTCCAATTATTTTTATTAAATTAGAACCATAATATCCATTTGTATATAAGTTAAATGATATAATAATAGTTGATAATGCTATAATAATAGCCATAGCTTTAACTTCTACATCTTTATATATTTTATGCCAATTACCTTTAGCTATCTTATAATGAATAATAAAGTTTGTAGAACCTGCAATCATTAATATTATGGTTACTGCATTAATTAATGGATTACTGAAATAATCAACACTAATTGGATTAACTGAATATCCACCAGTTGCAATTGAAGCAAAACAATAACATACAGCATCAAATAAATCTAATCCACACAATAAATATAAAACTATGCCTATTAATGTAAGTATTAAATAAATTTTAATGAAAATAACAACAGTATGTTTTATATTTGGAGTTATTTGTTCTGCTCGACCTTCTGCAGTATATAATCGTTTTAAACTTGTTGATGATGGTACTATAGCTAGAAGTAACAATATAATTCCTAATCCTCCAAACCATTGTACTATACATTTCCACATAGCAATAGAATAAGGATAAACTACTGTTGAAGGATATAATGATATTCCTGTAGTTGTAATAGCAGCCATACCTTCAAAAAACGAATCTAAAAAAGATAAATCTCCAGATAAATAAAAAGGTAAAGCTATAAAAAATGACATTATAAACCAAATACTAGTAACAAAGATTAATGAAGCTTTTAATGATAAATTAGTTAATGATTGTTGCTTAAATAAAAAGTATAACAATAATCCTACAATAAAAGTAAATAAATCAGAAAGTAAAAATGAATTAATATATTTTATATTATCCTGATAATAAACACCACATATTAATGGAACAATCATAAAAATTGCAACAATAACACAAATATAACCTGTATAATGAGCGATAGTTTTTAGTTCTTCTCGTTTTATTCTATTTGATGTGTATATTGTCATTTATATTCCTAACTAATTCATTATCTAAAAAAATAATACAAATATTCCTAATATTTTTCTTTAAAAAGAATATACTGTAAAAAAGGAGGGGATGAATTAAATAATTTATTGTTTTTTTACTTTTTTTCGATTTTCTTTTTCAATTGATATAACTGAAGCCATATCTCTAAAAGTTGAACCTATACTTCCACCTATACTACCAAGAACAATACCACCTAGTACTGTAATTAATACTATTACTAATATTGCAATTCCTAAAGTTAAATCTGTATTTCCAATTAAATTATTAACTTTTGGAACGTAATAAGCTATTAGAACTGTACTAAATAATAAACCTAGTATAAAACTTGCACCAGTTCCTCTAAGACTTCTATGTTTTGTTTCTTTTTTATTAGATGGATTATATATAAATGCAGCAATTAAAGATGATATGAGTATAGCTAAAATAATTCCAGTTATTGGGAAATTAAATAATCTACCTATAAACAATATAAGACTTCCAATAAAGATACCTATAGCAATGGAAGTTAGATAATCGATTTGATAATCCATATTAATTTTCATATTTATCTATAAATAATTATATAAAATTAAGTATTAAAATTTAACTAAAAATAATATTAATAAATGAGAAACAATGAAAGTTATTACATATTTTTTTTAAAATATAATTATTAATAAGAAAATTATATTTAGTAATAATTAAATAAATTCATTAAAAAAAATAAAAGAATAAAAAAAAGTATTCTTATTAATTACTATTATAAATTTAATTTATATCAGGTATTATACATTTCATTTGTGAATATGTTTACATTTAATTGACAACCATCAATAATTATTAATTCTCGTTCTGTGATTATCATTCTATTTTCTTTTGTATAATCTTCTATATAAGCAATATTATCATTTTTTGTATAAATTTTAGATATTATGGTATGTTCATCAATAATATCATTTAATAGTTTAAATAAGTTTTTATTAATATTAGAAGATGTAATTATCAAATCAAGTGTAGGTAATTGATTAATTATATCAATTTGATCTTTAATATCTTCTAATGATTTTCCCCAATATTTATTTTCTAATTCCACAGGATCTATCATATATAAATTATCATTATTATCTGCTGTGATAATTAGTTTATTTTTCATCATGGTTTTATTATCAATTATGTTTAATAGTCGTATATTATCCATGAATATAAATTCTAGATTATCCCAGTTGGGGTAATGTTTTATTAGATCTCCTATATGAAATTTAATCATTTTTTGATTTTTGTTATACATAATATTCTCAGTCTCTTCATTTTACTTTTTTTGTTATAATATCAAATTCGTTTTAACTTCTTTATAAGTTAAATCGTCTATTGACAATATTATATTATAATTTTTTCATATTTAAATGCTTTTATATTAAAAAATAAGAATAAATAACTACTTATAAAGATTTTAATAAGTTTTGATAGAAGTTTCATATATGAATTATTTTTTAAAATATTTTTTTTCTAATTATCAAATA
>CAYNSJ010000018.1:0-10273 GCA_964399835.1 uncultured Methanobacteriaceae archaeon
TTGTACTGACATATAAATCTAAAGACAATTGCTTGTCGCACTAAAAAAAAGAAAGTAGTTAACTACTATTATTAGTATTATTATTAAAGTTCCAATGATCTATAAAATCAATCAGATCTAAATCATGTTGATATGTAGTATTACGTGCATCATTTGTATAAGCTTCATATACTATAGCAGGTACCCCACCATTATTTAATGGAGTTGTTACATATTCAGGACTCGTTGGATCTAGTGGTGTATAATAACTTATCCAGTCAAATTTATTTACAATTGCATGCCCTAAATTATGGGATACTGTATTATTTTCTACTGGTGTAAATAAAAATCTCGTTACTCCCCAAGAGTCATCACTATAATGAACATCAATAGCAAAGTTATATTTATCTTTTATTGCATCAGGTACTACATATTTTTGAGCCAATAACTGTCCATTCATACGACTTTCACTGAATTCTGTAGGATCTTTAGTTACATTTATTTTATATATATAATAACAATAATTGAGATTGGCTGATTTATTTTTTATTGCTTGTTCCATTATCTGATGTGATCCTTTTTCTCTTGGATGTACTCCTAAAATATATGCTATTTTTACAGGTGAGTTAGGATTTCCATATGGTCCAATTTTTGATACAGACCCTAAATCATTGTTACCTAAATTAACTGTAGTAATAGTTACATTTGTAGTATTATTGGTATTATTTGTAGTATTATTTATAGTTGTTATATGTGGATTAATTTGAACTGCAAATGAAATAAGAATTAAGAATAATATTATAATTATTATAACAATAAATAACTTACTACTCTCTAAATTTGATTTTGAAATAGAATCAAGTTTTGTATTAGGTAACCCAGATTTAATTTTAGATGAATTAAAATGAAACTCCTTATTTAATTTTATTTTCTTTTTATTTGAACTATTTGATTTTAGACTCTTTCGTTTTCTTTGGGTCAATATAATCCCTCTTATACAATAAGTATATGACCTTAATTATATAATTTTTAGGTATATTTTTTATTATTTTAAAAAAATAGTTTGATTTAATCATTAATTTAACTTTGTAAAAAATCTAAAATCATAATTAAATAATATAAATTTATGATAATTTTGATTAAAAATAGCTTGAAATATAGATAATTGTTTAAATATATAAATTGTAAAGACTATTTTTATTAACAAAAAATAACCACAAAAGAAAAGATAAATCCAAATATATTAAATATTATATACAATTTTAAATAAATAAAACTCAAATATAGCAGGATATAACAATTCACATTATTTAACATCAAATAAAACACAAAAATCATAAAAGAAATTATATAAAAATACAAAAATACCTTTACTATCTTAAAAACAATAACACATTTGAATATTAGAAATTAGTTCTTAAAAACACTTCAGCCACGAAAAAAAGACCCTACTAATACTAAATGATTAATAAAACAGATATATTTTACAAACAATCAATTAGATGATGATAAAGATATCTACTAATTTTTTTATAGAACATTTAATTTAATAAACAAATAAAAGAAGAAAAAAACATATAATAAAGTATAAAACTAAAAATAATATCTGTGTATTATATTATTTAAGATATATTTGTACTTTATACTATATAATCAGTATATGATATTTAAGTAATTTAGGGGAAAAAATACTATGGAAATGGTTATATTAGATGAAAACCAAAAAGTATTGGATAAATTCAATTTAGATAAAAGTAATAAAAAATATTCGTTGAAAAAAGTTGATAATATCATAGATCTTGATAAAAGAGCTAAAAAATTTATAAATGCATTAGATTATTATACAATAAGTGCATATGTACCAACTGATAACAATGATGATTTTTATGTTTCTTATATTGATGATTTAACTTTGGATTCATCTTATTATAATTTAGAAGATATCAGAGGAGTATGTGTATCTACAATTTTTTCAGAATATGATAAAAATAAGTTTATATTTAAAAAAATGAAAGAAGCATATTATAATAATCAACCTCAAAAACTATATTTTGACTATTATAATGAGAATGTTTTTTATAAAAGAATTAATATTACATTTACAAGAATTAATAATTATTTATACGTATTAGGACGAGATGAAACAGAACATATTGTATTATCTATGGAAAGAGATAATCTCTTTGAAAATGAATTTAATGCCATAGCCATTATCCAAGATTATCATTTTGTTAAAGTTAATAAAAAATATTTAGAATTATTTAAAAAAAATAGATATGAAGATGTTATTGGTCAAAAAATTGGGTATATTGGATTAGATCCAAATAAAATTAAAGAACTAAATGAAGACTTTGAAAAGATTATAACTCAACAACTGTCTTCATATTCTGTATCTCCTATTGAAATAAAAGATAATGATAAACTTATACATTACTTTAAAATAAAAGGAGATTATATTATACATAATCATAAGGCTGCTGTTATGATTCAATACGATGATATTGTTGAAGAAGAATTAAAAAAACGGAAATTAGAAGTTACTTTAAAAGATAAAGAGATATTGCTTAGTGAAGTTCATCATAGAGTTAAAAACAATTTACAAATAGTATTAAGTTTAATTAATTTAAATAAAAATTATGATAAAGATACAGAACTTATATTAGATGATACAGAAAGTCGTATATATGCTATGGCATTAATACATGAAAAAATTTATGGATCAAATTCACTATCTGAAGTTAACATTGAAGATTATGTAAATTCATTAGTTACTTCACTATTAGAAACATATGAATCAGATATTCAATTTAATTCAAATATGGAATCAATTGATTTAGATATGGAAGAAGCTATTCCATTAGGTCTTATAATAAATGAATTGGTAATCAATGTTATAAAATATGCTTTTGTAGATACTAAAGAAGGTAATCTTTTTATTGAACTTGAAGAAACTGATGGACATTGTATATTAATAGTTAAAGATGATGGTGTTGGATTACCTATAGGTTTTAAGTTAGATGAAGTTACAAGTTTAGGATTAATTGTTGTACAAAACTTAGTTCAACAAATTGAAGGTACTATCTCTATTTTAGATTGTAACGGAACAGGATTTAAAATAGAATTTGAAAAATAGTATCTAATTAATTAAAAACTATTTGATCTTTTATATATTTTAGATTTTTATTATTTTTCTTTCTAAGACTATTTTTAAAGTTCAATCTGTTTTATATACATAGAACAATGAGCTAAATTTATATTTTAATAAATAATATAAAAATTAGAAAATAAATAAAAAGCAAAAAAACAATACTTTATTACATGGAAAATAAAAAACAGTTATCATTAAATTTTTACATTATTTTATTTGCTTTTTTATGTTCTTTTACTGTGGCATTTACATCTAATGCAGTATCTGTAGCTCTTCCATCAATTGCTAGTTATTTTCATATAAGTAACATATTACAAAATTGGATTGTAACAATTTTTTTATTAACAATTGCTGCAACTAGTGTACCTTTTGGAAAAATATGTGGAAAATATGGACTTAAAAAAACTACCATAATTGGACTTATAATATATGTTATAGGTTCTTTTTTATCAGGAGCAGCAATAAACTCTGATTTTTTATTATTATCACGAGTAATTCAAGGAATTGGAGCTTCAATATTATTTGTAACTGGAATGGCTATTATTACAACAGAAATTCCACCTGAAAAAAGAGGACAAGCAATTGGACTTAATGTATCTGGAGTTTACATAGGATTAACTTTAGCACCTACATTAGGTGGAATATTAGTGTATAACTTTGACTGGAGAAGTATATTTTATATAATGATTCCTATTGCTATTATAGCACTTTTAATATTATATTTCAAAATTGATAAAGAATGGAAAATTGATTCAAACATTAATATTGATAAACAAGGATCAGTTCTTTATATGATTGGTATTATATTATTGTTATATGGATTTTCTATATTAAATACTATAACTGGTTTAATTTTAACAATTGTTGGACTTATAATACTAATATTATTTGGTAAATTTGAATTAAACTTAACAAATCCAATATATAATATTAGATTATTTAAAAGTAAAGTATATACTTCTGCTAATATTGCTTCTTTAATAAGTTATTTAGCAACATTTGTAGTAACATATATTTTAAACTATTATTTTCAGTATATTCAAGGATTAAATTCTCAAACTACAGGAATAATATTAATAGTAACACCTTTATTGATGGCTATCATGGCACCATTTGCAGGTAAACTTTCCGATAAAATGAATGCTCAACTGTTATCAGCTATTGGAATGGGATTTGTAACAATAGCTATGTTGATTTTATGTTTCTTAAGCAAAACAACTCCATTATACTGGATAATAATTGCTATGATATTACAGGGAATAGGATATGGATTATTCTCTTCACCAAATAATAATACAATAATGAGTTCAGTAGATAAGAAAGAAGCAGGTACTGCATCAGCTTCTTTATCAACCGTCAGAACATTAGGACAAACATTTAGTTTAGGTATGTTAACAGTTATATTTGCATTTATAATGGGAAATGTAATGATACAACCTTCAAATTATAATTTATTACTCCAAAGTTGTCAAATGTCAATGATTATATCAACAATACTTGGTGTATTTGCTGTAATACTTTCTTTAATTGGAACAAAATCAAGTTATAATAAAAATAGTTAATGTTTTACTTTTTCTTATCTTTTTTTAAGATATTTTTTTTACAAAAATTAGTATTTTTTTAAATTTATCTATTTTTATTGTAATTAATATACAAATACAATAATACTATAAATATTAAAGAAAGTTAAAAAGATTTATTAAAATCTTTTTTACCCCTTTTTAGTTAATGACCTTTTATTTTTAAAATCATTAGTTTTTCTTAATTTTTTTAGATAATAATATATATAAAGTGAAGCTATAAGAGAACCTACACCATTTCCAATTACTATACCCCAGTATACTCCTGTAAATCCTAATTTTAAAATTATTCCTAATAAATATGCAAAGAATAATACTAATATTAAACTTCTAATTATAAGTAACACAAGCGATGTAGGTCCTTTTCCCACTCCTTGTAATACACAAGATGCAATAATTGCAAATTGACTTAATATTAATGTAAGTGATAATATTTGTATTGAAATTACAACCAAACTATTCATATCACTTGACGTATATGTAAATATTTGAGAGAATATACCAGCAAAGATTATTAGTATTACTGTGATTATTACTGAAATTATAAATCCTATTTTAATAGAATAATCAAAAGATTCTTTTAATTTATCCCAATTACGAGCTCCATATGCTATTCCTGCTACAGTAACTGTACCCGAACCAATCCCCATTAAAGGAATACTACCTAATGATATTAATCTCCATGCACCCGTATATGCTGCAACAATAGTTGCTCCAGCAGTAAATACTAACATCCAATTAATAGAAATACTAACAATAGAAGATACTAACATTTCAAAACTAGTTGGTATACCAACATAAAGAATATCAGAATATATTTTCCAATTAGTTTTATAATTCATTAGATTTAAAGAAAGATAAGTATCCTTCTTTATAAACATCCAATATGCTAAAATTATCATTGAAATTGTAGATGAAATAACTGTTGCCCATGCAGCTCCAGCTATACCCATATGTAGTATATATATAAGTATTGGATCTAGTATTATATTCAGTATTGAAGAAAATACCATAGGTGTAGTGGATCTTTTAATATCTCCTTCAGCCCTAAGAATACTACTAAAAACTGAAGGACAAACTATTGAAAATGTACAAGCAACTAAAATACTAGAATATACCCATGTATCTTCTATTACTCCATTAGCACCCATAAATATCAAAATACTTTTAAGGAAAAATAACAATACCACTGGAAACAATATAGATAATACAATAATTAGTATAATCGAATGAATAGCTGCATTACTAGCATTAATTTTATCATCAGCCCCAATATAACGAGAAATTAAAGAATTTGCACCAGTACCAACACCACTACTAATTCCTACAATAATCATGTAAATAGGCATAAAAAATCCAATAGCTGCAAGTGAATTAAATCCCAAACCAGCAACCCAAACGCTATCGATTAAATTATAAGCTGTAGAAACTAATAATGTAAGCATCATTGGAATAGCTATTTTATTTATGGCTTTCTTAGGATCACCTTTTATAATATCAACATTTGAAGAATTTGATAAATTATCTGACATATAATCACTCCAACATAAATAAAATATATCGCTAGTTACAACAATTATAATTTTATTAATCTTTAAAAAACAATATTATCTGTCTGAATATATTATATAAAAAATATTTAATACATTTTTCAGTAATTAATACAATAAAAAATAAACATCATAAAAAAATAGAATATGAGAAGATTTTAATAATCAATTTAAAGACATGCGACCTTTTAAACGATTTAAATAAAATCTAAGATAGAAATATGCTATAAATGAACCTACCATATTTCCAATGACTATACCCCAATATACTCCTACATATCCCCAGTTAAAGATAAATACGAATAGAAGTACAAAAATTATAACCATTATAAATTTTCTTATTAATATTAAAGCAAGAGATGTAGGTCCTTTTCCTAAAGCTTGTAACATACTTGATGCAGCTATTCCAAATGGAAGTGGTATTAAAAATAAACATAAAACCCTAATAGCCTCAGCAATAAGACTATCTAAATTTCCACTGTCTACGGAATATGCAAATACTTGAGAAATTTGTCCAGCAAATACATATAATAATACAATCATTACTACCGATATTATAAGACTACTTTTTATAGAATAGTTAAATGACTCATTAACTTTATTCCAATTATTTGCCCCATAACTAGCACCTGCTACAGTAATCATAGCAGCACAAATACCCATAGAAGGCATGTTACCAATAGAAATTAATCTCCAAGCACCAGTATATGCAGCTATAACATTTGTTCCACCTACTGAAACAAGAATTGTATTATTAAAACTACTTAAAAATGCCATTACTAAAAGTTCTAAACTTGCTGGTATTCCAACATAGAGAATATCATAATACATACTCCAATTAGTTCTATAATTTTTTAAATCTAAAGAAAGATATGTACTTTTATCTATCAACATCCAATAAAGCATTATAACAATAGATACTGTTGAAGACAATACAGTTGCCCATGCAGCTCCTGCTATACCCATATTAAATGTATAAATAAATATTGGATCTAATACTACATTAATAAGAGCAGATAATACAATAGGAACTGTTGCTCTTTTCATATCACCTTCAGCCCTAAATATACTTGCAAAAATTGATGGACAAATACTAGCAAAAGTACATAGTACAATAACACTACTATAATCATATGTATAACCTAATACACTACTTGCACCAATTATTACTAAAATATCTTTAAGGAAGAATAGTAATATTACTGGAAATATAATTGATAAAATAATACTTAATAATATCGAATGAATTCCAGCATTACTTGCATTTTCATAATCTTTAGCACCAATATAACGAGCAATTAATGAATTTGCACCAGCACCCATACCATTACCTACACCTATAAATACTAAATACAATGGTGTAAATAGACCAAGTGCTGCAAGAGGGCCCGGACCTAAACCAGCCACCCAAATACTATCAACAAGATTATATGCTGTAGTAATAAGCATTGTTAAAATCATGGGAACAGCAATCTTATTAATTGCAGCCTTAGGATCTCCTGTAACCATTCTTATATTTGAACTTTTATTTTTCTCAGCCATTAGTTATCCTCGTTTTATTTATTCAAATTCCTCTGCAATAACTTTTAACAAATCAGGTATTTTCAAATGTTGTGGGCAACGTTTTAAACAAGTACCACATTCAATGCAATCTGTTAACTTTCCTAAACCTTTTTCTCTTGAAAATATTTTATAATACAATTTCATATTACTTTTCAAAAGATTATCTGTATTATACATATTGAAATATTTTGGAATTGGAATATTTTTAGGACACGTACCAACACAATAATTACATCCAGTACATTTAATCTTAATAGAATCATTTAATATATCACGTACTTTATCTAATAGAACATACTCCATATCATTTAATGGTTCAAATTTATCAACAATCTTAGTATTATCATCCATTTGATCAAAACTATTCATACCACTTAAAACCATCATGACATTATCTAAACTTAAACAAAAACGTAATGCCCATGAAGCTATAGATAAATTAGGATTATAATCTGTTAAAATCTTTTTTGCATTCTCTGAAATATTAATCAAAGATCCACCCTTAATTGGTTCCATTACAATAACTGGCTTGTTATGTTTTTTAGCTACTTCATAACACTTTCGTGATTCTATAATATCACTATCCCAGTCAATATAATTTATTTGTAACTGAACCACTTCAACTTCAGGATGACTATCTAAAATATAATCTAAATATTCGGCATTATCATGAAAAGAAATACCAATATGTTTTATTAAACCTTCTTCTTTTTTATCTTTTATAAAACCAAATGAATCAATATCTTCAAATCTATCTTTTAATCCTGAACGAACAGCATGAAGTAAATAATAATCAAAATAATCCACTCCACAACGTGTAAGTTGTTGGTTAAATATTTCTTCCATCTGTTCTGTTTTACTTAAAGAAAATAATGGTAATTTATCAGTAATGACAATCTCTTCTCTAGGATATCTATCAACTACCGCTTCTTTAAGGATACTTTCGCTTATTCCTTTATGATAACCATACGCTGTGTCAAAATAATTAAATCCTCGTTTAATATATAAATCAACCATATCCTTTACTTGTTGTACATCAACACTAGCTGGATCATTTTCATTTTGAAGAGGCAAACGCATCAATCCAAATCCTAATCTTTCCATATAATACCCCTTTTTTATCTTATCTATAATATTTAATTTATCTTTAAAAGTATTAAAAGATATAACTTAAAAAAAAATATTCAAATATTAAATCACTTATCTTCTTTTTCAAATTGTTTAACTACATTTTTTAATAATTCAGGTATCTGTAAATGCTGAGGACAATGTTTTATACAAGTTCCACACTCAATACAATCAGATGCTTTCCCATACTTTCCAGTATTTACAATAATTTTATAATACATCTCTTGATTAAATTCATCAGTACTATTCAAATATTTTTCAGTATTATATAATTTAAAATATCTTGATATTGGTATATGCTTAGGACAAGTTGCAAGACAATATCCACAATTAGTACATGAGATTTCTACAGATTTATTAATTATTTCACTTGCCTTATCCAATAAATCATACTCTTCTTTGTTTAATGGTTTAAAATTATCAAATAAATCAGTATTTTCTTCAATTTGTCCAATACTACCCATGCCACTTAAGACCATTTGAACATTTTCAAGACTTCTACAAAATCGTAATGCCCATGAAGCTAAAGATGAGTTAGAATTATAATCCTTTAATAATTTTTCTGCTTCTTGTGGTATATTACTAAGAGATCCACCTTTAACTGGTTCCATTACAATAACAGGTATGTTATGTTTTTTAGCTACTTCATAACATTTTTTTGATTGAACAACGTCACTTTCCCAGTCAAGATAATTTATTTGTAACTGAATAAATTCAATTTCAGGATGCTCATTTAATAAATCATCAAGCATTTCAGCAGAATCATGAAAGGACATACCCATATGTTTTACTAGACCTTTTTCTTTTTTATCTTTTACAAAACCAAATGAATCAATCTTTGTAAATGCATCCTTAGTTGATGAACATACAAAGTGAAGTAAGTAATAATCAAAGTAATCTACACCACAACGAGCAAGTTGTTCATTAAATATAGGTTCCATTTGTTCAGCTTTAGTTATTGAAGATAAAGGTAATTTATCAGCTATTTTAAAAGTTTCCCTTGGATATCTATCTACCAAAGCTTTTTTAAGTATACCTTCACTTTTTTCTTCTATATAAAGATAACCAGTATCAAAATAATTAAAACCTTTTTCCATAAAAAGATCTATCATTTTATAAACTTGTGGCATGTCCACACTTGTTGGATTATCTTTATCAAGAAGGGGTAAACGCATTATTCCAAAACCTAACTTTTTCATAAGTATCACTTAATAATACATATAGAATTAATAATTATTCTATATTTCCCTAAATAACTTTTCTAAAAAGATTTATATTTATTCTATTCATAAAATACGTAATTTAAATTTGTTATACATCACAAA
>CAYNSJ010000018.1:10373-34979 GCA_964399835.1 uncultured Methanobacteriaceae archaeon
TATGTTTAACAAAATACCACAAATATGTTTAACAAAATACCACAAATATGTTTAACAAAATACCACAAATATGTTTAATAACTTATAACAAATAATACAATAAACAAATTAAAGTTGTAGGCTATGTTATGAAAAAAATATATTTAAAGAGAATAATTGATAATATCTTAAAAGAGCGTTTAGAATATATAGGTGCTGTTAGTATAGTAGGTCCTAAATGGTGTGGAAAAACAACAACAGCAGAACAAATAGCAAAAAGTATTTTAAAATTACAAGATCCAGATAATACAAAATCATACCTTGAATTAGCTGAAATTAAACCATCATTATTACTTGAAGGTGAAAAACCTCGATTAATTGATGAATGGCAAATGGCTCCTGTGTTATGGGATGCTGTTAGAACAAGTGTTGACAACTTAAACGAAGATGGACTGTATATTTTAACAGGATCCACTTCTGTTGATGAAAATAAAATAATGCATTCAGGGACTGGTAGAATTAATAGACTAATTATGAGACCTATGAGTTTATTTGAAAGTAAAGAATCAAATGGTAAAATTTCTCTTATAGATCTATTTAATTCTCCAAATATGAATATTGATGGTATCAAATCAGATTTATCTATTGAAGATTTAATATTTGCTAGTTGCAGAGGTGGTTGGCCTGAAAGTTTAAATAAAAATACTAGTAAAGCCCAGTTATTTATAGCATCTAATTATATCGAAAATATTTGTGAAAGTGATGCATCAACAATTGATGGTATTAAAAGAAACCCTCAAAGAGTTCGAACAATTTTACAATCATATGCTAGAAATATTTCAACTTTAGCTTCAGACAAAACAATAATTAAGGATATTAAAGTTAATTTTTCAAATATAAGCAATGCAACATATTATTCTTATATTGATGCATTAACAAGATTATTTGTTATAGACAACATACCAGCATGGTCACCAAATATTAGATCTGCTACCAGTATTAGATCAACTATGAAAAAAGAATTTATCGATCCATCAATTGCAGTAGCTAGTTTAAACTTAACTCCTGAAATGTTATTATATGATTTAAATACTTTTGGTTTTATATTTGAAACTTTATGTATTAGAGATTTAAAAGTTTATTCTACTGCAGTAGGTGGTGAAATATCTTATTATCATGATAGGTATGGTCTTGAAACAGATTGTATTCTTCATTTAAAAGATGGAAGATATGCATTGATCGAATTTAAATTAGGTAGTACTGAAATAGAAAAAGGAGCAAAAAACTTATTAAAATTAAATAAATTGATAACTGAACGTATAATAAATGATAAATTAAATATTAAAAAACCAAGTTTTCTAGCTATTATAACTGGTGGTAAATTGGCTTATACAAGATCTGATGGAGTTAAAATATTACCTATTGGTTGTTTAAAGTAAAAAAAATATAATAGTTAAAATATATAAATGTTTTGACCTAATAAACATCAATGTTTAGTTATTATATTTTAATCAAATTAATAAAAGGTTATTTTATATTTCAAACAAATAAAAGAAATTACTTGTTGCATAAGAAGAAAAAAAGAATGAAAAATTAGATTAAATATAAAATAAATATACTTTAGTCTAATTTATCATCTAACATTTTTGGATTGTTTGAGTTATGTTCACTTATTATTTTTTTACCAGTTCGTTTTTCTAATTCTTTACGTGCATTTCCAGCAATACTTCCTCCTTCTTTAGCAATATTTTTACTTTCTTCTAATCCCTTTGGATTTTCAATCTTGCTTATTTCTGTTGTAGATCCTTCTGCTAACATGTTTAATATTAATTCCATGTTTGTCATATTATCTCTTAAACTTTCTTTTTTAAGATTTTTTAGTTTCTTATGTTCTTTTGTAGTTATTCCTGCCCATAATTTACTAATCTCATCATTTAAGATTGTATATTCTGTTTCTTTTTTTATACCTGCCCTATTCCATTCTGCTGTTAATTCTTTTATTAACTTTATACTATTTAATCTTTGACTAATCCATTCTTCACTATATCCTTTTTTAAGATAGATATTTATAGATCTTTCTATTGCTATTTCTGGGTTGGCTAATTCATCAAGTCGTTCTTTTCCAAATTGTGCTAACCATTGTTTAAATGGTTCAGCATTTGGTGAATGTATGGATTGTATAATTCTTAATATTACATCATGAAAAATCATGTTATTATTGGATATTTAAAACAACAAATTGAGTGTATTAATTTTTTTAATTTTTGTGGATATACTTTAAAAACTACTAATTAAATACGAATAAAATAATATATAAAAACAGGATTTAACCATATACGACTTTTAATTTAGTTAATTATAATTAATAAATATTAGATTTTGTTAAGAAAATAAATAGTGTATAATGCTTTTAAGAAGTTAAGAAGAAAATTTATAAGGTGATTTGATGAAAATTAAATATAATACAATGATTGTTAAGGATATGGAGAAATCAGTTGAATTTTATAGAGATATTTGTGGATTTGAAATAGATAGTACATATGATCTACCAAATAATGCCAAAATAACTTTGCTTAAATCAGATGGTGAAACATTTATTGAACTTATAGAAAATAATGTTGATGAAGTAGGGTTTTATTCTGTGGGAATGGAAGTAGACGATATTCATAAAGAGTTTGAAGATTTAAAAAGAAAAGGAATTAAATTTATTTTAGAACCTACTAAAATTAGTGTTGGATATATGGCTTTATTTAAAGATTTAAATGGTGTGAATATTGTTTTATTAGAACATTTTGATTAAATATAATTTAGTATAATAAGTTAATTCAAAATTAGAAAAAATGGGAGGTTAATTGTAGTATTAATGTTTATACATCATTTTCGAACATTTTTGCTACATCTTTTAATAGTTCAGGTATTTCTAAGTGTTGTGGACAGTGTTCTACACATTGACCACATTCAATACAATCTGTTGCAGCTCCAACATCTTCTTTTAATGTCATTGTTCTATAGTATACTCCTTGTGTTGAGAATATTTGTTCTATATCTCTTTTTTGAGCATTGTATAATGTGAAGTAACTTGGTATTGGTATATTTTTAGGACAGCTTTCTAAACAATATCCACATGTTGTACATGGAATTGCAATAGATTGGTTTATTATGTCACATGCTTTGTCAATGATAGAGTATTCTTCATTTGTTAATGGTTTAAAATCAGTCATAGATTTAAGGTTGTCTTCCATTTGTTCAATGGTATTCATTCCACTTAAAACCATTAATATACCATCAAGGCTTCTACAGTAACGTAATGCCCAAGAAGCTACTGATAACTTTGAGTTATATTCGTTGAATATTTTTTCAGCTTCTTCAGGAACTTGTGCTAATGCTCCACCTTTAATGGATTCCATTACAATAACTGGTTTGTTATATTTTCTTGCTACTTCATAACATTTTTTTGATTGGATACTGTCATTTTCCCAGTCTAAGTAATTTATTTGTAGTTGAACAAATTCAATTTCAGGATGTTTACTTAATACTTCTTCAAGCATTTCAGCAGAGTCATGGAAAGATATACCAAGATGTTTTATTTTTCCTTCTTCTTTTTTTTGTTTACAAAATCCAAATGAGTCTATTTTTTCAAATGCATTTCTTGTCCATGTACTTACGTTATGTAGTAAGTAATAATCAAAGTATTCTACTCCACATCTTTTAAGTTCTTCATTGAAGAATTGTTCCATATCTTCTTCTTTTTGTAAGAAAAATAGAGGTAGTTTATCTGCTAGTTGAAAACTTTCTCGTGGGTATCGTTCTACTAATGCTTTTTTAATACTTGTTTCACTTGCCCCATTATGATATGGATATGCTGTATCAAAGTAACTAAATCCTTTATCCATATATAAATCTACCATTTTATTTAATTGTTCTTGATCAATACTTGTTTGATCTTCTTCATTTGTTAATGGTAATCTCATTAATCCAAATCCAAAATTCTCCATAATATACTCCCCTTTATTTACTTAATTTAAAATCCTAAATCATCTAACCATTTATCCACAGTATCTTTTGATGTTTTCACATCAGGTTCTTTAATTACAATTGGCTCTAATACATTTTCATTGTTATTATCTTTTTTTAATTCATCTAATGTATCATAGCTTCTGCCACCACCACATGTTACAAATGGAATTAATAATTTATCAGATAAATCATATTTTTCAAAAAATGATTTTAATGCTAATGGATATGTATGACACCATGCAGGATAACCAATAAATACAACTTCATATTTACTGATGTCTTCAATTTCAGTAGTTATAACAGGCAATGTATTTACATCAAATTCATCTTTAGCAAAGGCAAGTAATTCATCATATTCTATTGGATAATTAGTTGTAGTTTTAATTTCCACTAAATCTCCATTTACTTTGTTATGAATACTTTCTGCAATAGTTTTAGTATTTCCTGTTATTGAAAAATAAATAGTTAATATTTTATCTGAATCTATATTTTTTATTGTTTTTTCTGTCATTTTAACTCTCCTATTAATATTTATATATTTATCACAACTTCTAGGCATTTCATTCACCAATAATATTTAATTTATACTCTTTAATATATTATATATTCATATAATAGAACTAATCTTATTAATCAAGTGGCAACCAGTTAATAATTTCTTTAATTTCTTTATCCCAAAACTCCCAGGAATGTTCACCAGAACTTTCATTATATGTTACATCAACATTTTTATCTTTTAAAAAATTATAATAATCTCTATTAACACTTAATAAATTATCTTCAGTACCACAAGCCATGTACATTTTAGGTATGTTTGATTTATTTTTAATTAATGATTCAATCTGATATCTAGGATTTAAATCACCATTTTTTATATTATCCACATTACCAAAGATATTTTCTACATATCTTCTAGTTTTGAAATAATTTGGATTATTATTATCTAACATATCTGCATAATCAGTAATCAATGCAGAAGATAAAGCTACAATATAACCAAATGTATCATTATATTTTAATCCATTGTGAATTGCTCCATAACCACCCATAGACAATCCACCAATAAAAGTATCTTCTCTTTTAGTAGATAATGGAAACATATTTCTAGTACATTCTACTAATTCTTTTCCTATAAAATCTTCAAATAGATCATTAGTATTATAATTATTGATATAGAAAGAATTTTCACCACTAGGCATGACAACTGCAAGATTATTTCTTTCAGCTAATCGTTTAATATCAACATGAGTTAACCATTCATTATAATTTCCATAAAGTCCATGAAGTAAGTATAATGTTTTAAAACCACCATTTTCTTTTTTTTCTAAGGGTTTAAGACCATAGTTAAAATTTTCTACTGGAAGTATAACATTAAACATTATATTTCTAAGTAATGAATTAGATCTATAATTAACTTCTAACAAAGCCATATAATCACCTGTTTTATTATGAATTCTTTTTCATTGCTTTTAATTGTTCCTGTCTTGATTTAAGTTTTCTAGTTAAATAATATGTTATTACACCAAATATTACAACTAATATATAAGTATAATGATAACCAACAATAGTTCCATTATAGGATGCAATAATTGCTCCAATTAAAGCTCCACCTATAATTTGACCAACTGAAGATAACATATTTACTATTGCTTGTCCAGATCCTCTTTCTCCTGGTGCTGTTTCTGATAATATCAAATATCTTAATGGTGCTCCTATTAATGTTAACATACCATAACTAGCTAATACCTCACCAATTATGAATAAATATAAGTTATAAGAAAAATATCCCATTAATATTAAACCAATAACCATCGTGAATGATCCAGTTGTCATTAATCTTCTTGAACCATATTTATCTAATGCTTTGCCTATAAATAAAGCGGCTATTGTAGTAGTTATTACAAATGGTAACATTACTAAACTTGCCTGTTCATAATTTAAAGCTAATGATAAAATAGCCAAACTTGGAATATAAATTATAACTGTTTCAATAATACCATAAAGAAATGAGGTATATGATGATATCCGTATTTCCCTATTTTTTAGCATGTCCATAGGAATAACTGAATTGGCACTATTATTTTCAAATTTAATAAGTATAGGCAGTAATATTACAAACATTAACAATGAAAACCATACATTAATTGATAATATACTTGAAATTAAATTTGATGTATCAATTTGATTTATTCCATATGATAAGAATCCACCAGTTAAAGATAATAAAATAATACCTAACCAATCAACATTTAAACTTTCAGATACAGTTTTTACTGGAATAATCTTTAATGCAAATATTATTAAAATTATAACCAATGGTACATTTATTATAAATAACCATTCCCATCCAAAAGGAATAATTAAAGCTCCAAATATTGGTGCTACTATAGTAGAAATACCCCATACTGAACCAATAATACCTATTGCAAATCCTCGTCCATCAACAGGGAAATGATCTCCCACAAATGCTGCACATACGGGATATAATCCACCAGCACCTAATCCTTGAAGTGATCTTCCAACTAATAATAAATAGAAGGAATTTGAAAAAGCTATAAGTAAAGAACCTACTCCAAATAATAACAAACATAACACATATGTTTTTCTTTGTCCATAAAAATCAGATAATTTAGCAACTATAGGTGAACCAATTAATACAAACAATATGAAAATAGTATACATCCATGAGGATAATCGAACTGTTATATTAAATGTACTTTGAATTAATGGAAGAACAGGACCTATTACTCCACTATCTAATCCTGAAATAAATAATCCAAAAAGAAATATGATAAAAATACTATATCTTTCTTTTTTACTCATTGGATTATTTTGATTCATTTTGCTAACCTATTATAATATTAGGTATTTATACTAGTTATCATTAATCCATTTTTCAATACTATTTTTTGAATTTTTTACTTCGGCACCATGAATAGAGAGTCCTTCTTTAATATCTGAGTTAGAGCATAACTTTTTAATATCTGATTTGCTATGCCCCATACCTCCACCTTCATTGGTACAAAAAGGCATTATTATTTTATCTGATAAATCATATTCTTCTAAAAATGTAAATAATACCATGGGCATAGTTGACCACCAATTAGGATATCCTAAGAAGATTACATCATATTTGTTTATATCATCAATATGATCTTTAATTTCAGGTCTTGCATCTTCATCTAATTCAACTTGGGCAACTTCTGTTGTTTTAGTATAATCAGCAGGATATTCTTTTATAGTTTTAATTTCAAATATATCTGAATTTGTTAAATCTTTAATCATTTCAGCTGCAATTTTAGTATTTCCTACTTCTAAATCAACTATATCACCATTAACATAGTTTTGACCTTTACGTGAATAATAAGCTATTAAACATTTCTTATCTTCAATATTCATAACTTATTCCTCTTCAGGTATTATTTCATTTAAACATTGAAGTGCATTTAATGTCCTTGGATATCCAACATATGGAAGTAATAACGTTACGACACTTAGTAGAGTATCTTTATCATTTCCAACATTAACATTTCCTTGAATATGTCCTTTAAGTTGTGGTTCACATCCACCTAAAGATAATATTATATTGAAGGTCAATAATTCTCTTGTTTTAACATCTAATCCAGTTCTAGTATAATAATCACCAAAACAATTATCAGATAAGAATTTTTGGAAATGAACCTGATTATCTGGTGACATTTCATACATTTGATCAATTACATCTCCAAATATTGATTTTTGTACTTCTAATCCTTTGTCTAATCTTGTTCCAGGAGTTGTTGTAGATTGACCTTCAAGAGGTAATGTAATATTATTTTCTTCAAATATCTCATTTGTTACTTCAATAAAATCATACACTTTTGCAATACCACAATATGGAACTGCTTGATATATTACTTCTTTTATTTCAACGGGAGTAACATCTGTTTTTAATGCTTCTTTTAAAAGAAAACTATATTGATTTAATGATTGTTGAGCAATTAATGACTCTAATACTACTATCATCCTAGTTTTCTTATCTAAAGTTACATGTTCCATTACTTCTTTAAAAGCAAAATTAATAAATAATTTTACAAATTCTGGATCTTTGTCCATATTTAATGCTGATTTATAATTTGATTTGTTGTTATTTTTTAATTCCATATTGTTAAACCTTCTTATTTTATAATCCAGTTTTCAATTTCTTCTGTTGATGTTGTTATTTTATCTCTTCTTACCAGTAATCCTTTTTTAATATGTGCTTTTGGACATGATTTTTTAATAGCTATTTCACTTTTACCTAGTCCTCCACCACCACTGGTACAAAAAGGCATTATTGTTTTATCTGTAAAGTCATATGATTCTAAAAATGTTAGTATAATCATGGGTACTGTTGATAACCAATTTGGATAACCAAGATATATTATATCATAGTCTTCAATGTTTTCTATTTTTTCTTTTATTTCAGGTCTTGTATTTTCTGCTTTTTCTATTTTACTTACAGCTAATACTCCATCATAATCAGAAGGATATTCTTTTACAGGTTTTATTTCAAATTCATCACCATTTGTTAAATCGGTTATTATTTCAGCTACTGTTTGTGTATTTCCAGAGTGAGAATAATAAGCTATTAAACTATTTACCATTTTAATCCCTTTTATATACTTTTTCCCATTTCATATGCTTCATTATATGCAGGTGTATCTTTTACAATACCTTTTTCAAATGAATTTATACCATATACTGTTCCTTTTTCTTTACCTGATCCACCTTCTTTAGCACTAGGAAGACAAGCTAAATAACCACGTAATCCATTGACAGTTCTTTCAAGTAATTCTTTTTTATTAGCTGCTCCAGTTATTAAGAAATAAAAATCAGTATTTTCAATAGCCATATATCTTGGTACTGTTCTATCGATTAATGTTTTTAATTGAGCATCCATTGTATAAAAGTATACGGGTGTTGCCATTACTATTACATCTGCATCTATCATGTCTTGCATGATTTCTGGCATATCATCATCGTATTGTGTACATTTACCATCTTTAAAGTCAGCTGTATAGCAGCCTCCACAGCCAGTACAGTAGTTAATTTTTTTATCAGCTACAAATATTTTTTTTATTTCTGCACCTGTTTCTTTTGCTCCTTTTATAAATTGATCACATAATATATCTGAGTTTCCTTCTTTTCTTGGACTTGCTGATATTACTAATACTTTTTTACTCATTGTTACACCTTCTAGTTTTTATTTTCGTTTTCAAGTTCTGATGTTAGATATTCAACTTCTGCTTCTAAACAACGGATTTTTTTATTATAATCTTCTCGTTCTCTTTCTTTAGATGAGTTTAAATTTCTCATTAAGATGTCTATCTTTTTTTCACAATCTGCTATTGCGTCATCTCTAGTTTTCTTTAATGATTCTATTTCTTGAGTTAAGTCATTGATTTTTTTCTGATTTCTTGGTATTTCATTTAGTTTTAATTCTTCGTTCAATGCATTATCTAGTAAATCTTGTAGTTTTAATCCTTTTGCTTTAGCTAGATCTTTTTTTTCTTTGTTAATTTTTACACTTGTTGTTTCATTAAAGTTACATTTACATTTTTTTTTCATAGAAAAAACCATTTTATTTGTATATATAAATTATATTTCTAAAAGTTATATATATGTCATATATATAAAATATTATTATTAATTCTATATATATGTTTTCATGATAATAAATTATTTTATAAATAAATAAAGAATATTAAAAAAATTATTATAACAAAATGAATATAATATAATCAATAAAGTATGGAGAATAATTATGATAATTGTATTTGCAAAAATTATACCAAAAGATGGAAAAACAGATGAAATTGTAGAAAAAGCTCAAGATATGATAAATAAATCAAGAAAAGAAGAAGGAAATATTTCATACAATTTATTTAAACAAATCGAAGATGACTCATTACAATTTGTTGAACAATGGGAATCAAAAGAAATATTAGAAAAACACATGAAAACAGAACACTTCTTAAGCTTTGGTAAAGTTGCTAAAGAATTAGTTGCTGGTGACATGGATATCAGCGTATTTTTAGGTGAAAAAGTTTCTGAATAAAAATAATTTATAAAAAAATAAGTCAAATAATATATTATAAAAGGTGGACATGTATAAATGCCACCTTTCAATAATTTAAATAAAATCTTTTTCTATTTAACCATTTATAGTAACATTTACTTTATAAACAGCACTATTTGGATCATTAGCACTAAAAGCACTATCATAGAAGAATAATTCAGCTCTTGCTGGTTTTATATTTTCATTATCATTAACTATAGGTCCTGCTACTTTAATTAACTGATCCTTTGTAGGATTATTCATATTCCATACAAGAGGACTGTTTCCAATCACAGCACCATTACTATCATATAAAATAACACCCATCTCAAGATAACTATATTCCGTATGCGGTGTTAAGTCACATGTTACGTTATACATCCCATAACCATCATCAGATATTTGAATATTGCTTACCTCAAGATTACTTGATTCTATACTACCCATTGAAGCAACTAACAATGCTACAACACCCAATATCACAACAAGAGCTATGACTACAATTACAACTCTTCCTTTTCGCATTTTATCATTAATCCTTTATTAATTTTGATATCATGATTAAATTTTTTTAAAATACATTATTTAATTAAATAATAACTACTTAACAAATAACTTATACAAAAATAGATATCATATATTTATTATATTTCTTCATAAACATTTATAACCTTTTCATTATATAAACAACTTTCAAAATCGTATACTTTCTAAAAAAACTAACAAATAAAATTTTAATAGTGATAAGTTATATAATCTTAATAATAAATTAGGAAGGCTTGAATTTGAATTTATCTAAAAAAAATAAAATATTAATAATCCTCCTTGCGATTTTAGTAATATTTGCAGTTATAATATCATCTGCATATTTATTTTATAATCAAGGAGACACTACAAATATGGGATCAAACTCTGTTGGTAGTGTTACAAAAACAGTTTACGATCATTATAATTCAAATACTACAATTGTACTAATTACTGGTATTCATCCAAGAGAAACACTAGCAATAGAACCTGAACAGGAAGCAGCTAAAAAATTAGCATTACTTTATCATGTAAAGGTTATTAATTACAATGTCAAAGTTACTCAAGATGCTAATGATTTTTCAAAAAGTAGATATAATGGAGAACATCTTGTAGCAGAATATGTAGTCCCTGATATGAATAAAACAAAACCTAATCTAGTAATAATTAGCCATTCACATGAAGCTACTTATGGTAAAGGATTTTATGTAGCAACACCAGCTATGGATAATGCATCTGTTTATATTGCCCAATCAATAAATAACAGTAATATAAACTTTAATTATTATGCAGCAACAAATAACAGTACAATAAAAAAGACTTCATCAGGAGAACTAGTATCTAAACCTATTGCAAATTCAGGATATCCAACATTAGTATATGAAGTACCGGAAAATATCACAAAAAGTGACTCAACAAGTCGAACCTATGATTTACTTATAACTTCACTAAACATAATAACAAATAACACAGCTAAAGGAGTATTTTCAGGTACACCATGGTTATATAATATTTTAAAACCATAACATTAATAACAAACAAACATAAACACCATTTACTTTTATTTATTTTTTTAAAACATTTATACAAGATTACAACAATTTTTCAAGACAAACAAAACGATTCTTACTATTTTTTACAAAAATATTTTAATAAAACATATTAGATGATTATTACATATAATTTTATGAACAAAAAAAATAAAGTCATAATAAAAATTTTTAATTATAGAACAATATTATAAATTATAGTTAGGGTGGGAACATATATGTCAAGTTGGAAAAACTTATTTACAGACACAATATTAAGCAGAGGTTTAGATTATTACTATGATGATCGAATAACCAACATAAGAACAAAAGATGGAATAATACTAGCAAATGTACAAGGAACATACAATTACAATGTTGCAATTAAAATAGTCAATAACCAAATAAAAGCCATTTCATGTAATTGTCCATATTCCAACGAAGGATTTTACTGTAAACACATGGCAGCAGTTTTATATACACTAGATGATTCTCAAAACAAAAAAATAAAAGAAATGACTGAAACAATAACAGACAATTCAGAAGATGAACTTAGTAGAATAAACAAAATAATGAATCTAGTTGATGAAAAAGAATTGAAAGAATTTCTTTTAAAAGAAATAGAAAATAATGAAGATCTACATAGAAAATTCAAGCTCAGATTCCAAAAAGAAATATCCAAAGATGATTTATCCTTCTATCAAAGTATATTAGATACCATATTTTCAGAGTGCAGACAATACGACGAACACATAATAACATATGATATACGTAAACTACGATTTAAATTAGATAATCTAATAGACAATGAAATATTTAACTTAATTAACAATAAGGAATATGAATCAGTCTTTGATTTAACAAAAACAATATACTTAAAACTTCTAAATATAGACAAGTATGATACCCATGAAGGACAAGACCTTGAAGAAATTATCGAAAAATGCTTTGACATACTAACAAACTTAATAAAATATAACGAAAATACAAAACTAGAATATCTTATATTTGAATGGATAACAACTACATTAACAACATATAACACAAAATATCTAGCATATCCACTTAAATCATTAGTACTAAACTATTTCAACACACCACAATACTTAGCTTTAAAAAATAAATTTGTTGAAGATAACATAGCATACTATGAACAACAAGATGATAACTATGAACTGATAGAATGGATAAAAATTAAAATGGATATAATGAATAAACTAAATAACAATCAAAAAGAGATTGAAGAGTTTAGAAATAAATACAGACAATATCCTGAAATAAGAAAAGAATTAATAGATGAAAACATTAGAAAAAATAATATTAATTCAGCCATAGTATTACTAAAAGAAAGCAGACAACTAGACAAAGATAGTTACTATCTTGTAGAAGAATATACAGTTCAACTAAAAAATTTATACAAACAAACAGGTAACATAGGCCAATACAAAGAAGAACTAGTAAATCTTGTATTTAAATATGCTGTAGGTAATATGAAATATACTAAAGAGCTAAAAAATGCATGTACAAAAAATGAATGGCTAGAAATAAGAAAAAACATATTAATATTATATAAAAATAATAACTATTACAAATCAGAAAACAACTTCTACTATGAAGAAAAACTCTACGACAACCTGATTATAAACATATTAAAAGGACAAAGTATCAGTGAACTTCAAAAATATGAAAAAACATTAAAACCATTATACCCAAGAGAAATACTATCATTATATACTAAAACAGTTAAACATATAGCTTCATATACAGGTGGTAGAAAACACTACCAAAGAATTGTTTCTATGCTAAATAATATGATTACATATCCTAATGGAAAAGAAGTAGTAGAACAACTTCTTAATGAATGGAATATTAAATACAAAAAAAGACCAGTTATGCTAGAAGAATTAGGTAAAGTAAATATCTAATTAACAAACAAAACCTTATTATAACGTATAAATCATCTTTTTAAAGTTATGAACTATTTATTAATAAAACTAATTAGTTGAATTTATCCAAATTCAAACTTTTTATCAATAAATATTTTCATCATAACCTTCTACTTTTTTTAAGTTATTTTTTAAATATTTAAATATTTGTTATTTTATCCCATTTTATTATGGCCATTTAATTTAAATCCTCCTTTCTTTTTTGTTTTTTTTTAGAATAGATTGTAGTTATGGTAGATTCTACAAAGTATTTTGTTTAATATAAATGTTTTGCTAGTATAAACATTATTATGATAAGAAATATTACTAGTAATCCAAATCCTTTCCAGGTTCTTATGTCCAATGGCCAAAATTTATTAAGTTTATCTGGAAACCATAATAAAGTCTGTAAACCCACACCTATAATTAAAAAAGGTGTAATAGTATAATTATATGTTAATATTATTAGTCCATAAAATGAAAATAAAAAACCTGGAATAATACTTATTAACCAATAATAATTCACAAAATATCCTGCACCACCATATATTATAGTACCATCTCTTAATTCTAATGGATTAGACCATGAAGGCATATTAAATGTAAATACATCTGATCTTAAATAAACACCTACTATTGACCATAATATTACAAATGTAACGGTATATAAAAAATTGCTAAACTATCTTTAGTTAAAAAAACTGGTAGTACAAATCCAAATGCAAAAGTAATGGGTAATATTATTAAATTGTGTAGTGCGTATCCTTTTGTGGTGTAACTTTCTGGATCAAATGGATCTTTATCCTTATAGTATACTGTATAGTCTAATTTTGTGTTTAACCAACAGTAAAATGGTGGAAAAATCCATTTATTCAGAATATAAAAAAAAGGAAGACATAATAAAAGAAATAATATATTGTAATCGGATCCAGGCATTTTATTATTCACATCTCCTATTTTTTTGGGAATATTATCTTCTGTTATTTTTTTGTTTTATTTTTTTTATGTATAATTTATGTGGAAATAATTTTCAAGTTCTTTTATTCCATTTCCAACTGATTGTTCTTTAAAATAATAATTTAACATCCAAAAAAAATTAAGAGAATTAATTAAATTTGAACATTAGAAACATCCAACTCACCATACATAAGTTTAGGTAGTAATATATATCTAATTTTAGTTAATTTTTTATTTTCTCTGAAATTATTTTCTATTTTGTTAAATATTGTTTTAAAATTAACATTTTCTAAAACATCAGTAGGAGGTACTGGAATATTTAAGTTACCAATAACATCTTTACTTAAATTTTGTTGAACAGAACCATTAGCTAAATTTTCAATTTTACTTTGTTTAATTAATAAATAAAGATATAAGTACAATGCTTTATTTTCATCATGACATATCCTTGCACAACATGCCTGATTTGTGGTTGCTTTAAATTTAAGAAGTCCTACTCTTCCAGCAGTACCTTTACCATACAATGCTATTATTACAGAATTTACAGGTAATAATTTAGCGGAACTATTTTTAAGACCAGTTTCTGTAATGTATTCTTCACTATTTATAATTAAATTATTGTTAATTTCACCTGTCTTAAGCCAAGAAATAGTTCAATTATTCCAATATTCTTCTTCACTACGTTTAGGAGTTCCACCATTTTTAATTTCATCTACAAAATCATTTATAGTAGTTAAATCCCATCTCTCTGGGATTTGACCAATTTTTGTATCCTTAAATTTTTCATTTTTAAATGGTTCGAAGTTTAAATAATATTCTTTGAATATTGATTTAGATATGTTTTCTAAATTTTTATTTTATTTTAAATTTATTATCTTAGTTAATTTACAAAGATTTTTGCTATAGATCCAACTATTAATATTATACATATTAAACAGACTATGTATATTAAGAATATATATGAAAATGATGCAAATAATGTATAATGATATAATCCAAATACACCTTGTATTACTATAATTATCGTATTTTTTATTTTTAAAAGTCTACTTTTGTTTAGAGGATTAGTTGATTCTACAATATAAGTTAAAACAAATGATATTAACCCACCTAATATTAATAAAGTTGTCATGTCATTTATACTAACCAAACTTGTAATTAAACTTAAAATAATAGCTAATCCTACAGTTACTTTAGTTACATTCTCTTTATTTATTTTATTCATTATTTCACCATTAAATTTTTTAAAAGGATTACTTGAGTTTTAATTTAGCAATAACAACTTTAGTTTATAACATTGATTTAGTAGGACATGCGATTACTGCACAAATTAATAAAATAAGTGGAATATAATGCATGTATTCATTAATTTTTTTTAATATATCTTTTCTGATTACTAACATAGGTATTGTCATTATAATTATCAAAATAGAAATTATTAAATGGATCAATCCTGAGTTTAAGGTAGTATCTATTAATATATGTGGATTAAACCATAAAATAATATAAATAAGCCATAATATCAAGTCTATTGCTACAATTTTTTTGGAAAAATTATATGCTTTATTATAATTGGTTATCAGGATTTTACCTATATTTTGGTTTATTTTATTATATATTTTCTTTAATAGAATTTTAAAGTTCAAAAAAAGTATAATATCTATTTAAATACTTTATAAATGATTATATTTATATATTTTTAATGTTTGATTATTATTTTTTTGTAAAATAAGAATTATACTTGTTAATTAATATTTTTTTCAATCTAAAACAATATCTTAATTTAATTTAGTTATCTAAAAAAAGTGTAAAAGAAGAGTAATCTCTGATTTAACAATGAACTTGTTTAGTAAATATCTTCTATTGGTATGTTACTTTTTATTTCTTTGTTGATTTCGGATATAGTGTAATCATCTTGATATGCATCTTCGATCCATACTCTTACTATTAAATTTACTCCACTAGTAGTAAATTCACGTACATATATTCTGTGTGGTGGATTTTTTAGTATTAGATCATTATTTTTTAGTAATTCATCTATTTTTTGCATTGATTCTTCTAGATTATTTTTGTTTATTAAATTAAGAGGAATATCTAGCATGTAATGATTTTCTTTAGTATAGTTTATTAGTGGTTTAGTGGAAAATACAGAGTTTGGTATAACAATTTCTTTCTTGTTTGATACTAATATTACTGATTTAAAACTTATTGTTTTTACATGTCCTTTATGTCCATCGATTTCAATAACATCACCTATTTTGAATCTTCTTTCAACCATTACCATGATTCCTGAAACAAAATTGGCCAATGTATCCTTAGCAGCTAAGCTTACTGCTACTGTTAATAGTCCTAAACTTACAAATAATGCTTTTATATCCACTCCAAATACATTTAATATACCTATTACAATGAATATTATTACTATATCTCGTATTATTTCCATTAATGTAACAATTGATGATGGTTCTATGTCAAATTTTTCAAATATTTTATATATGAATTTTCCTAATACTTTAAGAATTGCTAATGGAATAATTATTGTCAAAGCAATATCTAATATTAATAGAAAATTATCACCAATTAGATTTAACCAAGTAACAGCCACTATATTAAACTCCTTTAATTACATATGTTTTAAAAATTATTATTAATATAATATATGTTTATTCTAAATCAAATAATTTAGTAATAATATTAGAATAAAGTATTTCTCAAAAAATAATACGTTTTATCAATAGTTTAACTTTTAAAAAGTTACTTATCAACTTATATGATAAAAAAAATATTAAAAAACAACAGTTACCACCTAAACAGCAGGATATATTCAGAAAAAGTAAATGATAATAAAATAATTATTTAATAAAAAGTTTATTTAACTTAAAAAAGGTTAAATGAAATAACCATAAAAAAAATATAGATTAAAGATTTATAAATCAATTCTCGATAATAAATTTTTTATTTAATGATCAAATAATAGACTAAATTGAAGCTTATTTTGAATTTGAAAATGTTATATTTTTTCTAAATATTAAAAAGATTTAAAATCTAAAGTTGACAACATTACAAATATTATTAAAAAGTACTTGTAAAATAAAATACATATATATTATTAAATATAAATTCTGATTTTTTAAATCATTACATTGAATTATTTTTATAAAGTTATTTTAAAAGAGGTTATAATTAAATGGTATTATCCGAATTATTAGCACCAGCAGGATCATATGAGGTATTAGTAGTAGCAATAAATGCAGGGGCAGATGCTGTATATATTGCTGGGCATAGATACGGTGCAAGAGCATTTGCTCATAATTTTACATCAGAGGAAATAGAAGATGCTGTAAAGTATGCTCATTTAAATGGAGCAAAAATACATGTGACAGTAAATACATTATTTAACTCATCTGAAATATTAGAAGTACTTAAATATGTACAATTTTTATATAGAACTGGAGTTGATGCAGTAATTATCCAGGATTTAGGATTAGTTTACTTATTAAAGAAATTTATTCCAGATATGGAAATTCATTCATCAACACAAATGACACTAAGAGATTACAACAGTATTTTATGGGCAAAAGATCAAGGAATAAAAAGAGTAATATTACCACGTGAAATGAGTGTAGAAGAAATTACAAGTATTACTCAACAATTAGAAAAAGATAATATCGACATGGACTTAGAAGTATTTGGACATGGAAGTTTATGTTATTGTATTTCTGGAGATTGTTATATGTCTTCATTTATAACTGGACGAAGTGCAAATAGAGGAGCATGTGCACAGCCTTGTAGATCATTTTATAAACTAAAATATCACAATCACAGTATATCAAATGGATGTTTAATATCAACACATGATTTAGCTACATACAAAGATGTTAAAGCTATTTCTGATGCAGGAGTATTATCTTTAAAAATAGAAGGAAGATTAAAATCAGAAGATTATGTAGCAACAGTAGTACATACATACCGTACAATGATTGATCAATTAGATAATCCAGATAACTCAAAAACTATTGAAGAATTACAAAAAGACTTAGATTTAACATTTAATAGATATTACACAAATGGATATATACTAAATGATAAACCAGGAGAAGTAATGGGAAGAGAAAGCTCATTCCATCAAGGATTATATCTTGGAAAAATAAAATCAATCGAAGGTGAAGAAGTAGATATCACATTTGAAAATGAAGATCATCCAATACTACAAAATGGTGATGGAATAGGATTTAAACACAACAATCATATACGAGGAATATATCTTGATAAAATATTAAAACAAGATAAAAAACACATCCTTATTAGAACAACAAGAGATATAAGAGTAGGTTCAGAAGTTTACATAAGTTACTCAAAAACATTACATGACAAACAAAAACAATACAAAAAAGAACAAATCAAACCACATATTCCGATATCACTAGATATATCATGTAATAAAAAACGAAAAATGACAATTAACGTAAGCTACATGATAGATAATGAAATTATAAGCTTTGGATATAAATCAAAAACACAATTTGAAGATGCAATAAACAAACCTGTTACAGCAGATACCATAGAGCAACAAATGTCAAAAACAGGAAATACACCATTTACACTCAACAAAGTCAAAGTAACAAGCTTACCAGATAATGTATTTATGTCAATAGGACAATTAAATCAAATAAGAAGAGAAGTACTAGATGAAGCAAGTGATAAATTACTAGAATACTACCTACCAGATCCAGCCAAAGCTGGAGCAATAAGAGTAACAATAAAAGATTACATCAAAGAACAAAAAAATATAACACCAATAAAACCAACTGGATACATAGCACTAAATGTATATGTTGATAATCTAGACTTCTTAAAAGTAGCAAGTAAACATTCAATAACAAGAATATACTTTGATCCATCATTTTTATACAAAACAAATGAAGAATACTTTGAAAACATAGAAAATATACTTAGACAAGCTGCAGAAATAGCAATTGATAAAGAACTAGTATGGGTACTAGCATCATTTACCTCAAATGATGATCTAAACAAAGCAAAAACAATAGTAGAAAACCTAAACAAAGACAACATTGAAATATCAATAATGGGTGACTCCCCATCACTAACAAGAATATTTAACTGCAATGTATATGGATCACATAACCTAAACATATGGAACAACTACTCAGTTAAATCACTATCAGAATCCAAATTTAAAGGATTAACCATTTCAAGTGAACTATCAAAAGAAGAAATAACAGAACTAGTACAAAAATCAACAGATTGCAACACAAAACTAGAATTAATAGTACATGGAAACCAAGAAATAATGGTAAGTAAAGATGACTTTACAAACCTAAAAGATGGAAACAACCTAGAACTAAACCCAGAAGAATACGTTGTACTTGAAGACAAGAAAAACAAAGCAAAATTCAAAATATTCCAAGACTACAACAAACAAAGCCACTTCTACAACAACGACTGTCTATCACTAATAGATGAAATAGATGAAATAAAAGACATAGGAATTGAAAATATAGCAATTGACTGCAGATTCACATCAGAAAGATACATGACACAAATATTATCATTATATCAACAGAAACTAGAAGAAAACAAACCAGACACAAACTACACAGAAAACATAGACAACATATCATTCTCAAACATAAACAAAGGAAACTTTGTAAATGGTAGAATACTTGAAAACAAGAAAAAATAAAAAAAAGAATATTTTTTAAATAATATTCTCCATTAATTTTTTTTAATTGAACTTAAAAACTCTTCAGATACTATTTTTAGATTACTTTCTCTTTTTAAGAACTTGTAACAGTTCAATATCATTTTTCAAAATAATCCTATCTACTCTTTTTGATATAATATTTAAAATACTATAAATAATTAGTCTAACTCTTTTAAAAATTCAATTAAGTTTTTATGTATTATTCCATCTTTAGAATAATTCCTAGTATCAAGTGTTACAATAATTTTTGGATAATTATCTTTTATTTTTTCAAGTGATTTAAATTCTCTTTTTCTTGTCTTTGGATCAATAATTGTTTCTGAAACTTGGATATACTGCACTTTTCTACTTTTTCTACATACAAAATCTACTTCTAACTTATCTAATTCACCTACACTTATTTCATAACCTCTTTTTAATAACTCCAAATAAACAATATTTTCTATTAATTGTCCTTCATTTGTCTCATTAGTAAATTTATAATAAAATCCTGGATCTACTACATAAAATTTCTCGTATAATTTCAATAATTTTTTTCCATCAAGATCTTCTCTTTTAGATTTATATAATATAAATGCTTTAGTAGCATGATCTAAATATTTAGTCAAAGTAGATACTGATGTATGTACACTTTCATGTTTTAAATATTTTACAATAGATCTTGCTGAAAATCTTTTACCAATATTACATACTATAAATTCCAATAATTTACCTAATAAAAAAACATCAGTAACTTTATTTTTATTAGCAATATCATTTATTAAAATAGAATCATATAACGAATTTAAATATAATTCTTTTCCACTTTCAGTAGGATATCGTAATAATCCAGGAAATCCACCAAAAGTAGCATATTGCCAAAATAAATCTTCTTCATCATTATAAGTTAAGTTACCATTAGTTTTATCTTTATAATAACCTAATAATTCTTTATAAGATAATGGATATAAATCTATTTTAATATAACGCCCTGTAAGTGCTGTTGAAAGTTCTCCATACAATAATTTAGAATTAGAACTAGTAATATAAATTTCACAGTTCAGATCTACTTTAAATGCATTTAATATTTCTTCCCAGCCAGAAACTACTTCTATTTCATCAAAAAATAGATAAACTTTACCTTCAATATTTCTTATTAAATCATAAACAACACCATCTAATTGTTTAGCACTCTTAATGAAATTATATCTTCTTGATTCAAGAGAAATATATATAATATTCTCAGAAGATACACCCTCCTTTTTGATTTCTTCTATTATTTGTTTTAAAAGTTCTGTTTTTCCACAACGACGAACACCCGTTATAACTTTTATTTCAGGAGTATTACGTAGCTCTCGAATTTTATCTAAGTAAAAATTCCGAATAATCATATAAATCAACTTCTAATTCTAATCTTGTTATAATAATTATTTTTATAAAAAGAAACATATAAAATTTGTCAATATAAACTAGACAAAATTAATAAAATAAAAAAAATGTAAACATAAATTAGACAAAATTAATAAAATAAAAAAAATGTAAACATAAACTATACAGAATTAACAAAAAAAATAATTTTAAAAAATAACTTAATACAAAATTGGAATTATTAAAATTAGTTACAACAGAAAAGATCATGTTTAATAAATAGTTAATGTTAAAGATTTTCTATTATTATACTACATCATTTTTTTTCTATTTCGTATAGTAATTTAAATTCCATACTCCTCATTAATTGCTACAGTTGTTTTATAAGAATGGTATACAAATTTTAAGTTGATTAATATTATTTAGATAAAAATAGTAAAAAAAAACCATCAAAATATATATTTATAAATTTCTTTTATGTTATTAACTAATTTTATAGTAACAATTATTAAGTTTTGAAGATAAAAGTTTTTATTAGAAGCATTTATTTAGATAAAAAATTAGAATATTTGCAGTTTTTTAAAAAAATATAAAATAGGTGGACTTTTTATTAAAGCAGAAAAAAATGATATATATATATATGATAATATAGAAGATGTTGACATAACTTCTTTTGATTTTGTTGATTTTGGATGCAGTGATGGTAATAGTTTAAGTTATGGTGTGGATAAATTTCAGGGAACTAATGGAATTGGTTTAGATATTGATCCTGAAAAAATACGGATAGCTACTGAATTTTTAAAAGATGAAAATCATATTGCAGTATGTCAAGATATACTTAAATTATCAGATTATAAAAAATTAAGGAATTATTTTAGATTTACTACAGCTATACATTTTTTAGAACATTTATCAAGTGTATCTGATACGCAACATGTACTTATGAATGCTATTCAGATCAGTAAAGAGTTTATATTTATATTACAACCAAATTGTGATAATGATGTTAATCTATTTAAGAAAGGATTAAAAACTTTTTATTCTGATTGGGTAAGTCACAAAAACTTATTAACTAGTTACGATTTTTTCAAAATATTAAAGCCATGGAAAACAGATGGTACAATTAAAGATTTTATAATATTTGCACTTAAACCAATTAAAACAAGCTCTGATAAAAATATATTACCTATACATACACCAAGAGAACAACATTTTTATAATAAAGAAAAACATCCTGAGAAAGATATGAATATTAAATTAAATAAAGTATATGAAAATATAGGAGTATTCATAATATTAGATAATTCTATACCAATAGATAGATATTATAATAATGTAATCGGAGAAAAAGAAATTATATATGATTCAAGAAAATATCGATATTAAATTATTTAATTATTTATAATTTAGAATTATAAAAAAAGATCATGAAAAAATTGATAAATAAAAAATAATTATTCAAAAAAAAATGTGAGTAAAAAGGAATAAAGTATATTTTTATCCTTTTGTTAGTTTTAGGGTTGTTGTTATTGTTGATGTTTTGTATGATCCGTTTTCTCCTGATATGATTGTTAGGTTGTATTGTGGATTGTTTAGTTTGCTTGTGTCTATTGTTGTGTTTATTATTCCATTTTTACTATATATATTTTTTATTATTTTTCCGTTTAGTTTAAGTGCTATTTTTGTTGTTCTGTTTAATGGGTTGTTGAATTCGTCGGTGATGTTGAATGTTAGGTTTGTTTTTTGGCTTTTGGTTAGTGTGATTGGGTTTTTTATGTTGATTTTTGTATTTGATTTTTGTACTGTTATTTGTGTATTGTTTGCTAGTCTTTTGCTATTTAAGTCTGTGGTTACTGCTGTTATGTTGTATGTTGTTGCAGTTAGTCCTGTTGGTATTGTGTAGTTGATTGTTGCTATTTGGTTTTGTATTGTTGCATATAATGGATTTCCTTGTGAATCTTTTATTGTTAATCCATTAATTTTAAATATCACACGTCTTAAATCTAAACTAATATCAGAGGTGTGAGCAGTTAATGTTAATGTTTCTCCAGATTTAAGTAGTGTGTTGTTTGTTGTTACGTTTAATGTAATATTTGTTGGCATTGGGTTTATTGTAAGTGTTGTATTTGTTGTAGCTTGTGTATTTATTAATGTTTGTCCTTTTGTTAAAGTAATTGTATAGTTAGTAGTTTTGTAAGTAGTTGGTATTTTATATTGATATGAAAATGTTCCATTAGTTACAGCTACAAAAAGTGTATCTCCATAAATGTCTTTTAAGGTTTTTCCATTAATTTTTATTGCTACTTTTGTATCTTCTGTTATTAATTTTCCTTGGTTATCGGTTATGTTTCCAGTTATTTCTATTATCTGTCCAGGAACAGCTGTTATATTATTAACATTAATCAAAGTTTTTGTAAGCATTGTGAAGTTTTGTGTTTGTCTACTTTCTAAATAAGTACTATTATCCGGTTTATAAACTACTGTAATAGTACGATTATTATTTGTATAACTTGAAGGAATCATATAACTATAATTACAAGTACCATTAGATACAAGTACTCGTATTTCATTACCATTCTCATCCTTAATAGTTTTTCCAGAAATCTTAAATACACAATAACCAGAATTTACAGGAACATTATTATTATAATAACTATTAACAACAACAGAAACATTCAATAACCCACCATTATACGGATTATTAGATATACTAACATTTAAAAATGTTGGAATAAAAGTATTACTGTTATATGTATTATTATTTAAAGAACAATTATCATTAACTGAATAAACAATATAGGTAGCATTAGTCTGATTATAAATAAAATCACTATTATCAACTGATAAATTACCAGAGTTGTAAATAGAACTACCATTTATTACTAATTTATGTAATAACTCCACTACTTTCGCATAATCCATTACTGATGATGTAATATTTAAAGTTCCATTGTTATTGCATATAGCACCACCATAATAATTATGAGGAAAATTTGGCTGATAATAGCTAGGTACTTGTTCATA
>CAYNSJ010000018.1:34989-36907 GCA_964399835.1 uncultured Methanobacteriaceae archaeon
CTACTAGGTCTATTGTAATATTTGTGATATTTGTATCAATGATTGTGGTGTTTCCATTATTATTGTATATAGTTCCACCATATATCTGGGTATATTCAAGACTATTTGTGTTATTTATATTAGATTTTATGAGGATTAAATTACCATTATTATATATAGCTCCCCCATAACCAGTTGATGGTTCTGTTGATGTATCTATAAAACTGTTTGTTATAGTAGTATTTTCTATTATAAGTATTCCATTATTGTATATACTACCTCCCCGAGCATTTGCCATACAGCCACCATAGCCATAACCGACCCATTCAGTATCAAATGGATCAATAAGATAATCATTTACATTGGATGTTATACCATTTCCATCCATGAAAGAATTATTTATGTTCATTTTACCATCATTATATATTGCTCCAGCATAAGCATTTGATTCATTACAAGATGCAGGTGGATCTGGAGATGCTCTAATATCACTATATACATTAGCATTATTTTCATCTGTATTCTTTACAAAAGTACAATTAAATATACTCATTTCACCTTTATTATAAAGAGTTCTACCTTGATTAGAATTAAATAAACAGTTACTTAAATTCATTATACCATAGTTTGAAACTCCTGGAGTATAATCATTAAATATTTGGTTAGAAATATTAACATTATTCCATATACATCTTCCATTGTTCCATAATACATATTTATTTTGATTAGTTGTAATGTTTACAGTGTTAAGTAATAATAGACCACTATTTCTAATATTTAAGTAACCTTCAGTCATATTATTAATAATTAAACTAGATGTATTTGCTAATTTAATTGTACAGTTAGAAGGCATTTCTATTCCACTACCTCGACAATTAATAATAATATTTACACCAACATTAGTGTCATTATTCCATAAATTATAATTATCACGTAGTTTATATGTTTTCTGATATACTAACTCAATAGTATAATTTTCTTGACTAGAACCATTACTTATAATATTTTTAAGTGATTGATCTAATTCATAATTACTAGAAACATTAAAAACTAAAGGAACATTAGAATCTTCTTTAACAACCTGTTTATATGTGGAGTTATTTAATGTTTTTAATTGTGTATTCATTTGTGTATTATTAGTGTTTACTACTGTTTGAGTAGTTATATTATTTTTTGTGTCTTGTGTTGTAGTATTTGTATTAGTAGCTTGATTATTATTTAAATCTGTATTTATTTTCTTAGTAGATTCATAATCACCTGAATTAGCTGATTTTATATTAGAAGTTGTTTTATTCAGATTTGTTGATGTTTGTGTGTTTGAGTTTGTGGTATCTTTTTGTGTAGTTACTTCTTGTGTGGTTTGTATTTTCTCTTTTTGTGTGGTGGTACTTTGTTTTATATTATTTGTTGTAGTGTTTTGTACCACGTTATTTGTTGTAACTGTTGGTGTGGTTATTGTACTGTTACTTGTTTGTATGTTAGTTGTTGTTTGGTTAGTATCAGCTGCATTGACACTTGCAATTAGTAGTATGCATGATAGTAATATTAGTGTTATTCCTATGTATTTTCGTTTTACTTTCATTATACCGTTTCTCCTCCTATTTTTTTATTGAATTATTAAGTCAATTCTTTCGTTATAATTCAATATTTATAATTGTAATAAAAACTATATATTAAATTGTTAAAACCGTTTTTTTTTTGGTTATTTGATTTAATTAAGTTTTATATTACAAAATAAGCTATTAGCTTATAGTTTAATATTTATTAATTGACTATATAAATAATTTATACCTAATAATTATTCTTTTTTAATAATTTGAGGCTGACTCATAATTTTATTTTTTTATTTTTTGTAAATTCTTTTTTTTTGGTTGATTTTTTTGGGGGGGGGTAGATGAGTTGTTTTTTTTATGTGTTTTGTTTTATTGTTGTTATTGTT
>CAYNSJ010000019.1:0-36367 GCA_964399835.1 uncultured Methanobacteriaceae archaeon
AAAAAAATAAAAAAAAAAAAAAAATAAAAATATTAATATATTAAAAAAAAATTTTCTTAAAAGAAAGAAGATATAAGGATTATTAAAATTTAATTTAAAAAATTAAAGAGGCTTATAAAATATGACATATGATATTAAAGATATAAACTTAGCTCCTGAAGGAGAAAAAAGAATTGAATGGGTACAAAGACATATGCCTGTTCTTGAAACAATTAAACAAGAATTTATCGAAGAACAACCATTCAAAGGAATAACTATTGGATCATGCTTACATCTAGAACCTAAAACATTAAATTTAGGATTAACATTAAAAGCAGGTGGAGCAAAAGTTGTTATGACTGGATGTAATCCTTTATCAACTCAAGATGATGCAACTGCAGCAGGAGCAAAATTAGGACTTGATATGTATGGTTGGACTGGTGAAACTAACGAAGAATATTATGAAATGTTAAATAAAGTATTAGATTATGAACCAGATATTGTTATTGATGATGGAGCAGATCTTATATTTTTAATTCATAAAGAAAGACCTGAATTATTAGAAAAATTACAAGGTGGGTGTGAAGAGACCACAACAGGTATTCACAGATTAAAAGCAATGCATGCAGATAAAGCTCTTAAAATGCCTGTAATGGCTGTAAATGATTCCTATATGAAATATCTATTTGATAACAGATATGGTACTGGACAATCAACATTTGATTCAATAATGGGATCAACCAATACATTAATAGCTGGTAAAAATGTAGTTGTTTGTGGATATGGTTGGTGTGGAAGAGGTATCGCACTTAGAGCTGATGGTCTTGGAGCAAATGTTATCGTTACAGAAGTTGATCCAATACGAGCATTAGAAGCTAGAATGGATGGATACAGAGTAATGCAAGTTAGAGAAGCATTAAAAGAAGCTGATCTTGTAGTAACTGCTACAGGAAACAAAGATATCATATGTGGTGACGACTTCAAATATGTTAAAGATGGATGTATGCTATCAAACTCAGGACATTTCAATGTTGAAGTTAATCGTGACGATCTTGAAGCTCAATCTGTTAAAGTTGAGCAATTAAAACCAGATATTGAAGGATTTGTAATGCCTGATGGACGTAATATATACTTATTAGCAGGTGGTAGATTAGTAAATCTTGCTGGTGAATATGGACAAGGACATCCTGCAGAAATAATGGATTTAAGTTTTGCTATGCAAGCATTATCTGTAAAACATTTACTTGAAACAGATATGAAACCTGGTGTATATAAAACTCGTGATGAAGTAGATTTAGAAGTTGCAAAACTAAAACTTAAAACTATGGATATAAAAATAGATGATCTTACTAGTGAACAAAAAGTATACATGAATAGTTGGGATGTAGGAACATAAGTAAAATAATAATATCTTACTTAAATCTCCTTCCTATTCAATTTTTTTAAAAATAGTTATAATTTAAAACCATTGTTCTAAACTAGTTTGTCCTGTTTCTTCTTGTAATTTTTTAATTGCACTTTCAGTTCTTTGTTCTTGGAAATCATGTTCTCCACAAAGATAATCTAATAATTTTTGTTTTTTTGGTGCTTTATATGATATATCATAATCAGTTACTACATCAGGATTTAAAAATATATCTCGTAAAATATCAGGATCAATCTCCATAGTTTTATCTAATTTTTTAAGTGCATTTTCTAATGTACCTTGTTCTTTGATTAATTTTAATCCTTTTTTTGCTCCAATTCCATAGATTCCATCGTTAAAATCAGTACCTACTAAAAGTGCTATGTCAACTAATTGTTCTCTTGTGATTCCTAACTCTTTTAATGTATTATTTAAGTTTATTTCTTCTAGATTTTTTGTCTGATTTTTGGAAATTCTTAGGTTTCGTATCATTCTTGTTGCACCAAATTGTAAACAATCATAATCTTGAGATACTACTGCCCATGCATCACCTCTTGAAACCATGTACGATGCTTGAGCTTCACCTTCAGTTTTTGATTGTACATAAGGAACACCCATAAGATCAAGTAATGTTTTAGAAGTTGATATTATTTCTTTATTAAGATGAGATGTTCTTGAAGCATATTTACGTGCTTTTTCTATATCTCCTTCTAGTTTAGCTTCTTCATATTTTTTTTCAGATTCTTTTTTAACTGCAATTCTTTCTTCTTGTGTTTTCTTTTTTAACTCGGGTGATTTTCCATCAAAAACATATACTGGTTTTATTCCTATTGATATTAATGAAGATGTTTGAAACATTATTCCACTTAAGTGTGATGTTATATTTCCATTCATATCTTTTAGTGGAGTTCCATCTGCTTGTCTAATACTTGATAGAAATTTATATATAATATTTGATGCATCTACTGTTACGGTATGTCCTTTTATTTGGTTCATTTCTATTGGTTCTGGTGTTATTATATCTTTAAATTTTACTCCCACGTTATTACCTTCTTTTGATTAGTTTTTCTCATCATATAATATTTTTCTTGGCTTTTTATTATCAAAATTTGAATTTAATCCATCTTTATATGCATTTGTGTAAAATTTTATTCTTTTATATTTATGATCGTCAAATATACAAATTCCTATGAATGTCTTAAGATAATTTTTTATTATTGTTGTATATAATGACAATTTATTCCTAGAGTATTTTCTTCCTATCCAAATTAAGTTTCTTTGCATAAAGTAGTTTATCCATAATTTATCAAAAGGTCTTCTATCTGCAGTTATTCCCAGTACAGTTTTTTTATAGGTTCCTTTGACACTACCTTCAGCATGTTTTATTATACTATCATTCACTAATATTATTTTTCCAACTGTTCTTAATCTTATACAATACTCTAAATCATCAGTATGTATAAAGAATTCTTTTTTTGGATATCCTATTTTTTCAATAGCTGTATTCTTTACAAGTAATCCTACAAAAGATACCATATCTATTTCTTTAGTTGGTACTTCTGTATCTTCTTTTGTTATATGAATTTGTATAGGTAGTCCATGATTAAAGTTAAAATATCCTCTATGGTGATATAGTATATTATTATCCATGTCCACTTTTAAACTAGCTAGTGCTACTGCATCTTCAATATTATAGTACGGAGATAATTTTTCTAAGCATTCATCCGTTGGTAAAGCATCATCATCCATAATCCATACCCAGTCATAGTTATCTTCATGAGCATGTTTTACTCCTTCATAAAATCCACCAGCACCACCCATATTATCAGGTAAATGTATATATTTTATTTTTATATCATCAAGTACTGTTTCATCAGTCCATATATTATCTATTTCAGGAGGTGTATTGTTTAGATATTTATTATTTTGCAATAATTGATATGTATTATCTGTAGAATTATTATCAACAATATATATTGCTTGAGGTTTTAATGTTTGATTTTTTAATGCATTTAAACATTTGATTAATAATTCTTTTCTATTATATGTAACAACTACAGCACAAACAGTATTATTCATATTATTGTTCCTTATTAAGTTTTTTATGCCAAGCCCATGCAGTTTCTACAATATCATCTATATCATATTTAGGATACCAATTTAGTATTTCTTGTGCTTTTTTTGAACTTCCTATTAAAATAGGTGGATCTCCAGCTCTTCTTTCAGATTCTGTAACTTTAAAATCTTTTCCTGTTACTTTTTTTACAGAATCAATTACTTCTTTTACTGAAAAACCTTTCCCATTACCTAAATTAAAAGAATTACTGACATTTTCTTTTTCTAAATAATTCAATGCTTTTATATGAGCATCTGCTAAATCATTTACATGAATATAATCACGGATACATGTTTTATCCGGAGTATCATAATCAGTTCCATAAATTTTTATATCATCACGTTTTCCAAGTGCTGCATCCAATATTAAGGGTATAAGATGTGTCTCAGGATGATGCCATTCACCTATATCCGCACTTTCATCAGCCCCAGATGCATTGAAATATCTTAATATTATTGATTTTAAACCATATGCATTATCATAATCTTTTAATATTCGTTCTACCATTAATTTTGTCCAACCATAAGGATTTATAGGATCTTGTGGATGATCTTCAGTTAATGGTATTTTTTGAGGTATTCCATATGTAGCACAAGTTGATGAAAATATGAATTTTTTAACATCAAATTCTATCATCACATTTAATAAATTTAATGTATTTACAACATTATTCTGATAATATTTCTGTGGATTTGTAACAGATTCTCCCACATCAATATATGAAGAAAAATGCATAACTGTTGTTATATCATTTTCAACAAAAACCTTTCGTATATCCTCAGGATTTTTAAGATCATATGTATAAAATTTACCCCATTTAGTAAACTCTTCATGTCCATAACTTAAATTATCTAATACTATTGTCTTGTAACCTTTTTCTGTAAGCATTTTATTAACATGTGAACCTATATATCCAGCTCCACCAACAATTAAAATCATATATGTACTCCTATTGTTTTGAAAAATTAATTTATTACTATAATAATATTTGTTTATTTTCAATCAAATATTTTATTAAATAATTTTAAAATTATATATTTAAACTATTTTTTTTAAAAAATAATCTTAAATAAATGTTTATAGAAAGAATCAATTAAGGATAAGTACAAATATATATCTTAATATAATATAAATTATAATAACAAAAATGAATTAATTAAGAGGTGACTCAATGAAGAAATATATCATACTACTATTAATAACATTACTAGCTTTTACATCAGTAGCTTATGGAGCTAGTTATAGTGATCAATTTCAATGGTATAGTACAACAGCATATCATCCAGAACAAACAGATCTAAATGGTAGTAATATAACTGGTACATGTACTAAAGTTGTAGATGGAGATACAATTTATGTAAGTGGTTTAGGTAAAGTAAGATTTGTAGGAGTTAATACACCTGAAAGAGGTCAACCAGGATATAAAGAAGCAAAGGAATATGTATATCAACAATGTTATGGAAAACAAGTGACAATTGATGTAGATAATGCAAAACACTTTGATAAATATAACCGTACATTAGGTGTTGTTTATGTAAATAATACCAACATTAACCAACAATTATTAAAAAATAATCTTGCAGAAGTAATGTATATACCACCTTCTGAATTCGATCCATACAGTTGGCAATAAAAAGTATTAACTTTCTTTTTTTCTTTTTTAAATAAACATTAAACTCCTAAAAAAATAGCAAACTATTTTAAAAATAATTTTCGATATAATATAACCACCAAAAAAATAAGAAAAAAATTATTCTTCATCAAATTCTATTTTAAAACCAGTCCCTTTACAATTTACAACTGATAAAATTCCACCCATTTGCATTGTAAGATTTTGAACAACTATTAATCCCAAACTTGTAACAGTATCCAAATTAAAATCAACAGGTAACCCAATACCATCATCTTTAACTGTTAACACACAATGTTTAGAGTTTTTTTCAAAATTAATATACAAATTACCCTCATTATTAGGATAAGCATATTTAATTGTATTAGTTACCAATTCATTTATTATTAATCCTAAAGGAATAGCTTCTTCCATATTGATTTCAATTGATTTCATATTTAAACATAACTTTATCTCAGATTCATAAGTAGTTATCAATGAATCAACTAATGATTGAATATATTCTTTCATATTAACATCAGATAAAGTTGGAGATTCATAGATTTTTTCATGTATCAAAGCCATAGCATATATACGACTTTCAGTATCATTCAATATCACTTCAGAATTAGATTCATAATTTTTATCTAAATTAATTAAACTTATTATAATTTGTAGATTATTTTTAACTCTATGATGAACTTCTGTTAATAACAATTCTTTATCTTTTAATGCTGTTCCCAATCGATTTCCTCTTTTAACTTCCTCAGTTATATCTTGATAAAAATTAACATGATAAATCTTATTTCCCTCTTTATCAAACTCATATGCTACAAATGTTTTAATATATTTTAATTCATTTTTACCTGAAATAGCCCGTTGTATAAATGAAACTTCTGGATGTTCAGGTGTACATTTAGCATGATTTTCTATCCACACATTTTTATCTTCTTCTATAAGATAATCATCTAAATTACCAGAATATTCTTCGGGTTTTATATCAAGGATGTTATAACCACTATTAAACCATATAACATTATCATAATCCTCATGATTTATATAACATAAGGAGGTTTTACTTATTTTTTGAATTTTCTTTAAATTCTTTTCTAACATTATAGAGTTATCTAAGGCTTCTTTTAACTGATTTTCATTTGATAATTGTTTTGTTATATCTTTATGTATAGTACATATAAAATTACCTATTTTAACAAGTTTAATTTCAAATCGTTTACATAAAGTATCCTCTTTATAATAATCTCCATATAATTTTTGAGGTTGATTTGTATTATAAACTTGTTTAAATATTTGAACTAGTTTTCTTCCTTGATTAACCATCTTAGCAAATAGTTCAGATAAAATAATACCCTTGATTTCAGTTAAATCACAAGAAAAAAGATCTAAAAAAGAATCATTTAAAAAAGATATATAGAAACTATTTAGACTGTTAATATAAGAATATACACCTAAAGAAGAATCAAAATTATCTAAAAATTCTTTAGTCAACTTATCAATATCTAAAGGATTTTTAATCTTTTTAACTTTTTTAATATTAAAATCATTACTTAAATATAAACGATCAATTTCAACTAGATTTTCATCTAAAATAACTATACACATATCCAAACCTTTAATTTTAATTTATTATTTTAATATATATTTCCTTAAGTATATTTTTGTTCTTTTTTTTATATAAAATAGACTAATAATAAAAAAAATAATATTAAAATATGAAAAATATTATAAATAATTCGAATATTAATTTAAATAACTAAATAATTATAAAAAAAGAAAAAGTATATAATAAGATAAGTTCTATTGTTTGAAATAAGAATTAATAATTATTACTTAACACTATATAAAACTTTAAAAATTAAACTTATTATAATCAATAATATTATTTAATCGTTTAACTTTTTGTTTATCTTTAACAATTAACATCTCTGAATCATCACAATTTCCATTTTCATAAAATAAAAATAAAGATGCAACGTTTTCTGTGCATGTTAAAAACTTATTTAAGAGTGTATGAGAACTTGTATAACATACATTAATTTGTCCTTTTTTTCAAGTTTAGAAAACAAAGAACCTAAAATAGAACCTCTTATTCTTTTTACGATAAATTTAGATGTTATTAAATCTAATTTTCCCTGATTTTCATCTAATGATCTTAATATTGCTTCCAAATGATATATAGATAAAATTGGTAAAATAACCTTTAAATATTTAGAATTTATCACTAAATCTTTATAAATATGAATCGCCCTATTATAATCTAAATGAGATGAAGTTACTAATTCAGCATCACCCCATATATCAACATTCATAATTAAATCTATAGGCATGTTAGATTCAACATGTTCATCTATATAGTCAATATTATTATTAATACTATTCCAATTCTTAAATAACCTAGAAATATGTCTAATAATTAAATATCCATTAGATGTTAAGGTGTAATTATCATTATACTTTTCAACAATTTGTTTATCTTCAAAATCTTTTAAATAATGTAAGATATTACTTTCTGTTTTATCTAAGTTATTTTTAAGTTCTTTAACTGTTTTATCAGATTCATATAATGATAAAAGAAGTTTTATCCTAAACGTTCCTGTTAAAAAATATTGTATATCTTCATAGGAACTATTATTAATATTAGTTAAAATATTTTCGACCATAACCAACCACCCTCTTTTAATAGAATTTAATTTTATTAATTATTACTTTCCAAGTTCTAAGTTAGATATTACTTTAATTAATATTATATTTTAAGTGGTTATAATAGATAATATAAGAAAAGACGATATAAATAAAAAATATTTAATTTTAATTTAAAATGAATTGATTTATTTTAACAATGTTAAGTTTAATAAAATATTCATAATAATCTTAAATAAGAAAGAAGTAATAAATATAGTATATAACGATTATTTAAAACAAATCATATTATGAGGTATACTATGGGATCAGAAGATTTAATATCAAACGTATTACTTAAGAAAGAATTGACTTTTATATTAAGATCTGATATAAAACTTAAAATTCTTATTAATTTATACAAAAAAAGTTCAACTATAAAAGAATTAAGTGAAACTGGTCTTAATTATGGCTCAGTATCTACAAATATTAAACAGTTAGAAAGTCAAGGTTTTGTAACTAAAAAAGAAAATGAGTACGTACTAACCAACTCAATGAAACAAAAACTAGTTAATTTATTATATCTTAATCAGATAATAAATAATTTAGACAGTGAAAGAGATTATTTAAATACTCATCTTGTTAAATCAGATAAACTAGATATATTATCGTTATTACCTTTAGCTCAAGAATATGAAATAATTAATAATACACCCATAAATCCGTATAGAGTAGTAAACAATTTTAGTAAGAACATGGCTGAAGAGAAAAAAGTAAACTGTATCTTTACACATGTACATCCTGAATTTCAGAAAGTTAATAAAAATGATTCAAAACAGAAAACTGAATTAAATATTTTAGTTGCAAAAGATATTAAAGAATATTTAATAGATAATAAAAAACAATATGAAAAAGAAAACACATTAGTTAACAGAACAATTAAAGTAAAATCTATTGATCCAATTAAATTATCTTTAGTTATATCTGAAAAAGAAGTGATGTTTGTTCTTTACAATAAAGATGGAACATATGATACTAATGCAGCAATAATCTCAAATAATTCTGAACTAATCAAATGGGGAAATAAACTATTTGATGAGATATCCTCAGAAAGTGATGATGAATTTACAACTTTAAATTCTATTTAATTTTACTATTTTTTTAAAAAATATTTTCTTAATTTTTAAGTTTTATATAATCTGTCTATTATCTTTAATTAAATATTCATTGTATACTTTTGTAAGGATATAAAAATTTTGATAGAAAAATTAAAAATATAACAAGGTTAATATTTTTTTTAATATTATATTAATTTAAAAGATATTTCGTAATTTTATATAAATATAATAAACAATATTCAACTAATAATTTTTTTTAAACATCAAAAAGAAAAAATAATTTTATTAAAATTTATTAAAAATAATATTTTTTAGATAAAAAAAATTAATTTATCTATTTATTAAAAATTGATATAAATAGTTATTTTTATAATACACCACGTTATTTGTATTTATATTCCATAAAATCTTTAAATAATATCTAATTAAAAGTATTAGATAGAATTTAATTAGATAATTAGAATAAAAGAATAATATAAGGAACTATTTTAAAAACAGATATAACATAACAAATATGTTTCTAAAATAATAAAATTATTCTAAATAAAGATTCAATTATCCTTATTAATTCATTGAACAATATGAAACATGTGTGATTTAAAATGGATATGAAAGAAAATTTAATTAATGCATTAACAATGAAAGAACATGAAAAAGTACCTGTAACACCATTTCCTGCAGTATGTATGAAAGAATTAATGGATGAAAGAAATATAAGTTTCCCTACAGGACATACAGATCCAAAAAAAATGGCAGAATTAGCAGCATCAGGATATGAAGCAACAGGTATTGAAGGTATTACATTACCTTTTGATTTAGGATTTGAAGCAGAAGCTATTGGATGTAAAGTAGAAATTGATCACGACGATAACTCTTCAACGATACTAGAAGCTCCTTGTGATGGTATTGAAGATCTTGAAATGCCCGATGATTATACTTCACGTGGCCGTTTCCCAACAGTAATTAAAGCAGCAGAAATATTACATGAACAATATGATGATAAAAACGTACCTCTAATTGGTGCAATGAGTGGACCATTCACAGTATTAGGACAAGTATTAGGAGTAGAAGGAATTCTTAAAATGTTAAATACTGACTACTTTATAGTAGAAGAAGCAGTTGATGAAATTAACACAGGACTCATAGAACAAATAAAATTATACAATGATTTAGGAATGGATTCAATTGTAATATATGAACCTAATGGATCACCAGATTTATTAGACCCCGATATGTTTTATGAATTAATAGTACCTTTCCTTGAAGAGTTAAGTGAAGAAATGGATGTTCCTGGAGTATTACACATTTGTGGAGATACAACAACAAACTTAGAAAATATGTTAAGTTGTGGTTTTGAAGGTATTAGTATTGCTGATGATGTAGATATGAAAGTAGCAAAACAAAAACAAGCAGAATTAGGTTCAAAAACAAGAATTTGTGGAAATATATCAACCACAGGATCATTATTCATGGGTTCAGTAGCCGAAGTAGAACAAGAAACTAAACAATGTCTTGAAGATGGAGTAGATGTATTAGGTCCAAGTTGTATGGTTGCATATCCATCACCAGTTGAAAATGTTAAAGCAATGGTTAGAGCAAGAGATGAATTCTGCCAATAAGTATATAATTTAAATTTATCCATATTTTTAATATTAAATTAGTTTTTTACTAAAATAAAAAAACACCCTTTTTTATTTTCTTTTTTAACAACTTAATTATTCTAAGAAATTTTTATTTACTTTTAATATATAAAATGAGAAATAATTAATAAAAAATTAAAAATTTAATTTATTGTACCAAGTAATATTATCTAATTTTTTAATATCTTCTTTTATCTTTAATAAGTAACATTTGTGAATTATCACAATGTCCATCTTCATAAAATAAAAATAACTAATGCAAAATTCTCTGCACAAGTTAATAATTTATTTAAAATATTAATAGAATTCATATACCCTATATTTATTTTACTGTTCTTTCCAGTTTAAAAAAATAATGAAATTATACCATTCCACTTTTTTTAATTTATCACAAGTTTCAACTATCAAATACTCTTTTGAAGTTAATGTGTAACTATTATCCTATTTTTCAATGATTTTTTCATCTTCCACTTCTTTTATATACTTCAAAATGTTATTTTGTGTTTTATTAAACTTTTTCTAGACTCTTTGACAATTTAATCAATATTAAACTTATTATACTATTATTTTTTTTATATTGTTTATTCAATTAAGTCTTATTTCAACTTTTCCCAAATGAATTAGAAATTTATTTATAAATTACTATTATCATTACAATTTTGTAATTATATCATATTATTGATAATATAATATAATTTATTTTAATAAGTATAATTTTAAAAATATTATTTAAATTTACATAAAAATAAGAAACTTTAATTAATTTATATTTTTTTTATTTTAAAAAGTATGATGATTTATTTTCCAATATTTGATAGGAGTCCTCAACTTTTAAAAGATTAATTTTTAATTGTATTTTTATTTAATAAAATATTTAAATAAGACCTAATTCATAATATAAAATAGAATTTAATTAGATAATTGAAAAAAGTAGATAATTAAAAAAAGTATTAAAAAATAGGTAAATTTTCATAAATTTAAGTAAAATATACTTGATTATCTTCAAAAATAGGAAGTGGGTCAATTACCATTTATTAAATTCACCAAAATAATATAATAATTAACAGTATTAAAATAAAATTTTTTAATAGAGTAACTGGTTAAAATCAAAAGAACAATGATTACTACTTAATTTTAATTAAGGCAATAAGTAAACAAGTATAACCTGGCTAAACAACTTATATAACCTTCAAAAAGAATAATAGTAACTATATTTGGATATAATTTTATTAAAATAGAATAAATAACAATAATCTTTGATTTAACAGTTTAACTAGAAATTATGAGAGGTTCTGTTGAACTGAACCAGAATCAACATTAAAAAATATTAAAAAGATTGTCGAAACATGAAATAGGTTTAATATATCTTTCTTAAATAAAAAAATTTTATTCTTATAGTCCTAATAATTTTTTTAAATGAAAGATTTAATATTAAATACTCTATAAAGAAGGTGTTTTGTATAAAATCAAATTTTAAAACTTCAAAAATAGTAACTGTATCAAAAAACAGCAATGCAATTAGAACTGCTGTTCCTGCAAAAATAAGAGATTCTCTCGAACTTCATCCAGGAGATACATTACTATGGAAAAAATTTGAAGATGATACTGGAAACATAAAAATAAATATTGAAAAGTTAATGTAAATACCATATCTACTTTCAATATTAACAACTCATTATATTAAAAAAATAAGAAGTTTATATGGTTATTTTTTTATTACAGAACCTCTTATTTTTTTAATTTTTTTTAAAAAAAACTATTTTTACACATACCATTTTAAATATTAAAAGACTATTTTTATTATTATTAATATATTTCTTAATTTACCATAAATTTTGATATAGGTTACTTAATAAGAATTCATTTTATATAAAACCATATACTATTTTGAAATAGATCTATATTTTTAAAAAATAAAACATTTCAGGGAATATTAATTAATTATAAAAAAGATATTGATCCATAGAGGATATAATTAATATTATTGTGTGGTATAAATGAATATAAAAGAAAATTTAATCAATGCGTTAACAGGTAAAGATGTTGAAATGACACCAGTTACTGCTTTTCCTACAATAGTAACAGAACAGTTACTTTTTAAAGCAAATACATCTTTTTCAGAAGCAAATAATGATCCTGAAATAATGGCAAAAGTAGCAGCATCAATCTATGAATATACAGGGATTGAAGGAATTACAATACCATTAGATTTATGGTTTGAAGTTGAATCAGTAGGGTATATAATAGAAAGAAAAGAAAATAGTTTTATACCAAAAATAAAAGATGCACCCTTTGAAGAACCAGAAGATATTGAAATACCTGATGATTTTACTAGTCAAGGACGTTTTCCAGTCATAGAAAAAGCAATAAAAATAATACATGAAAAATATGATGATAAAAATATACCATTAATAGGCGAAGTAACAGGACCCTTTACATTACTTACAGACTTAGTTAATATGGAAAAAATCATCAAGATGATTAATTCAGACTATATTGAAATTGATTATGCATTAGAATATATTAATGAAAGTTTAATAGATGAAATAAAGTTTTATCAAGATTTAAATGTTGATTGTATTGTTGTAAATGATCCGAGTGCTACAGCAAATATTATAAAACCTGATTTATTTATAGATTTAATACAACCTTATCTTATTAATTTATCTAATACTCTTAATGTTCCAGGAGTACTGCATATTTGTGGAGATACAAATCCTAATTTAGAAGGTATGTTATCTTGTGGATATGAAGGTTTAAGTATATCACAAGAAGTAGATATAAAACATGCTAAACAAATACAAGAAAAAATAGGTAGTAAAACTAATATATGTGGAAATCTATCTATTAGTGACACATTACTTATGAGATCAAAAGAAGAAGTAGAAGAACAATCTAAAATTTGTTTAGATAATAATGTTGATGTTTTAGGTCCAAGTTGTAATATTGCACCTGAAACACCATTAAGTAATATGAAAGCAATGGTCGAAGCAAGAAATAAATTTTTTGAATAATAAAAAATAAGGAGGATTATAATCATGAGAATTTGTATTTATGGTTCTGGAATTAATAAAATAAATACAGAATATATAAAAATAGGTTATGAATTAGGAAAAAAGATAGCTAAACATAGACATGAACTAGTTTTTGGTGGAGGAAATGATGGAATGATGGGTACTGTTGCAAGAGGCGTAAAAAATAGTTCTGGAAAAGTAATAGGTATAGCTCCAAGTTGGATAAAAGATTTTGAAGTTATGTTTCCTAATTGTGATGAATTTATATATACATCAAGTTTAAATGAAAGAAAAGAATTATTTTTAGAAAATTCTGATGCTTTTATAATCTCTCCCGGAGGAATAGGAACTTTAGATGAATTTTTTGAAATTTACACATTAAAAAAACTTAAACAACATAATAAGCCCATTGTAATATTTAATATAAATCATTATTATGACACTTTAATTGAAATGATGAATTTTATGATTAATGAAAATGCAATACCTTTAGAAAATAAAAAGCTTTATACCACAACAACAACAATAGATGAAACTTTGAATTATATTGAAAACTATTAAAAAGTATATTTTATTTGTTTTTAATTTTTTATTTTTTAAAAAAAAGTAGAAAATTATGTTGTTGTATCTATTTTAGATATACTGTTTATTTTATCTACTTTTATATAATTTGTTGAAATTTCTTCTAATTCTTCATCATGGCTTACAACTATCATTTGTGGAATCATATTAATTGATTGAATTATAGAAATTAGATCTTTTCTACGTTCTTCATCAAGATGTATTGTTGGTTCATCTAATATTAGTAGTTCAAGACGACTATTATTTGATATGACTTTTGTTATTCCTAATCTTAATGCTAATGCTATTGCTATTTTTTCTCCACCACTTAACATGTTAAGATCAATAGTTTCTTTTGGTCCTTGTACTGTTATATTGTAGTCTTCGTCTAATTGAATATTTGAATAAGAACCAAAGTTAAATTTATCAAATAGTTCACGAGTATTTTTTTCTATTTGTGGTCTTACAATATTACGTAATTCTTTTTGGATACCATCTTTACTGTATAGATCACGTATTTGATTTAATAATTTAATATAGTCTTCGATGTATTCTTGTTCTTTTTCAATTTTTTTATTTTCTTTGATTTTTTCATCTAATGCATTAGAATGTTTTATAAGTTCTTGTTTTATTCCTTGTTGTTGACTTATCCTTTTTTCATAGTTTGAAATTTCTTCATTGTTAGATGTATATTCCTTATTAATTTCATCATATTTTTCTTGACTGTATGATATATTTTGTATTTCCTGTTGTTTATTTAATAAATTATTTTGTTGAATTGCTATTTGATCTGTTGTTTCTTTAAGTTGTGTAAGTTTATCTTCTTTGTTTATTATCATTCCTTCAAGTTTATTAAATTCCTGTTGTCTTTTTTCAAGATATTTAATTTGTATATTAATATCATCTTTCAATGCTACTTTTCGTGAAAGTTCTCTTATACTCATCTTGATATTTTGTTGATCTTGTTGTAATTTTTGTTGTATTTCTATTTGATTTTCAATTGAAGGTAAATCTTCTAACATCTTTGTAGCTAATATATATTCTTGATAACTGTTATCTAATTTATCTATTGAAACTTTATATTCTTTTATTTTATTTTTAGTTTCTTCTAATTGTTCATGATCCTTTTTGGTTAATGATAATTCAGATTCTAAATTTTTTAGCTCGTCTTTTAATATATTAAATCTATTGAATTCATCGTCTAGTATAGTTACATTTATTTGATTCGTTTTTTCTAGTTTTAGATTTAATTCATCTAATTTTAATGATTGATTTTTATTAGCATTATTTAGATCTTCTAAACGTATATCATTGTCAATTATTGTATTGTTATACTGTTTTAATAATTCTTCTTGTTTTTCAGGTGTTATATCTGATTGACATACCGGACATTTATTTTGAACTTTTTTAAGTTCTTTAATAGATTTTTGTGTAGCTTTTTTAGAAGTAGTTATGGAACTTATCTCTTCTTTATTTTTTTGTATCTTATCTGTTATTAACTGAATACTATGCTGATTTTTATTTTGTTCTTCTTCAATAGCAATTTTTACATCATCAGGACTAGAAAATATCCTATTTAATAATTTACCTGCTTTTTCAGCAGTACTATTAATATTACTAAATAATTCATCTTTTTCTTGTTCTTTTCTTTCTAAATCACTAGTTAATTTTATAAATTCATTTTCTTTTTGTTGTAATGATTCTTTTAATTGCTCTAACTCTTCTTTTTCTTTCACTAATTTAATATATTGATCATGAGATTCTTTATTTTCTTTTTGTTTTTGATTATAATTTTCTATTTTTGTAAATGTTTTAGATAACTCATTAATTTCCTTTTTAATATCTTGATACTGATCATTTTTTTCTTTAATAATTTTTAATGTTTCTAAAGGTGTTATTTCTTTTTCAATTATTATTCTTTCTTTTTCTGCTTGTTCTATTTGCTCTATTTCAGATTTATTTTGTAATTTTTGAGATTCCAAATGTTCTATTAAATTTTTATCATTACTAATTTGAAGTTCTAACTTAGTATATTGTGATTTTTTCTCTTCCATCTCTTTTTGTAGTTTTTTTAGTTCTTCTTGTTCATCTTGTTTTTTATTATAAATGTTATTAGCTTCTTGTATTGCTGTTTCAATGTCTTTTATTTCATTTTCTGTAGATATTTTATTTTCTTTATCTATTTTAGCTGAGTCTAATTTACCTATGTTTTTGTTCTTTTTATCAGTATAAACAGAGATTATATCTTTTATTTGTTCCCATGATTTTTCTAATGAATCTAAATTTAACAATTTAGAAATAAATTCTTTACGTTGTGCTGGTGTTCTTTCAATTAAATCAGTTATTTCACCTTGTTTTATATAAACTGCATTCAAGAAAGATTCTGAATCCATGTTAAGAATCTCTTCAATATCATTAGTTACTTGTCTATCACCTTTAGATTTCATAATATATTTACCATTTTCATAAAATCTAAGTTCTGCAACATTAGATGATTTTTTCTTTCCACGTTCTAACTGATATTTATTTCCATTACTTGTAAACTTTAATGTTACTAACATTCCATTTACAATATCATCATCATTTATAGATTCTCTTTTAAGTTCATCTACAGTTCCTGTGAATTTTTTAAATAAAACATAACTAATTGCTTCAAGTATACTAGATTTTCCTGCACCATTAGATCCTATAATAGAAGTAATTCCTTTTTCAAAGTTTATAGTAGTGTTTTTATGTGATCTGAAATTTTCTAATTGTATACTATTTATAATCATTCATCATCACCTTTTTGATTATTATACTGTTTTTCAAAGAAATCCTCTGCTATTTTATATGCTTCTGGTTTATTAGACACACTTAATTGCTTATATAAATCTAATGCAAGGTTAGAAATATCTTCCCCATAATCTTTCATTTCTTCTTTTATTAAATATTCTGCAGTTATTTTATCTGAATCTATATCCTCATATTCATTTTTTATTGTTTCAGTAGGCTTATATTCTTTTCTTATAGTTAAAGCTTTATTTCCTAATACAGATTCTATTTTTTGGAATACTTCCTGCCTATCAAAATCACCATTTTTAATAGTTAAATAAACAACAGGTTTTTTATCTAAATTAACTATATCCTCTTTTAATTCTTCTAATTTCTCATCTAATTCTGGATAACTTATACTTTTTTGTATTAATTCTCTTTGTAAAGGCATATTTTTATATTCAACTTCGGCTACACCATTATTTAATGTTATTAAATTGTATCCTTTTTTACTTTTATTATAATTTTTTAGCTCAGTTAAACTCATTACTTCAGTAGAACCAGGATAAGATAAATATCCCCCTTTAAATTCTTCTTTAATACGTTTATGTAAATGACCCATTGCATAGTATGTAAAATCTGATGGAATCATGCTCAATGTAAATTCTGGATTGAATTCAAAATATTTATCTATACTTCCATGAATCATTAGTATTCTATTTTCATATTTTTTAGATTCTTCACTAATCTTATTAAATAAATCAATTATTCTTTCTTCGTTACGTTTTGAAACATAAGAAAACCCACCAATAAATACATCATCATGAACATAATAATTATTTTTCGTAGTTAATATATTGAATTTATTATTTTCAAATAATCTATGAGGTAATGTTGCTTTACGTCTCATTAAAATATCATGATTTCCTGCAATAGTGTATATGGGAATATCTGCTTCATATAATTTATTAAAACCTTTTTGAGCTGCTAATAATGCATTAACAGGAGGTTTAGATGTTTCAAATAAATCTCCTGAATGTAATACAAAATCAACATCTTCTTCAATTATATCATTAATGATATTATCAAATGCATTATAAAAATCTTCTTCTCTTTCAATTAATCCATATTGTCTAAATCCTAAATGAGTATCTGCTAAATGTGCAATTTTTGTAGTCATAATATCTCCTAAATATCCATTTCATCAAAATCATCTATCTGTTGTTGAAGACGTTGCTCTCTTTCTCTTTTAGTTCTTGCCCATTCACCAACTATATCAATATCTTGTCCACCAGTTTCTCCTTCAAATTTATTTATTTTAACCATTGTAGGAATTTTAGTCATTTGTCCTAAAATAACAGCTTCTCCTATGTTTAATGCAGGCAATCTATCTACAAGATCTTGACTTAAACTTTCACTACTTTGTTGTACATGATGTTGATCTCCGGGCTCAACTAATCTCATTATTATTAAATTGTTAACTTGAGATAATGCATTACCATCTAAAGATTTAGGACTTTGACTTACTAAACATAATCCTACTCCAAATTTACGTCCTTCTCTTGCAATTTTTCCAATGATATATTGGGATTTAGTATTTCTATGTGATGAAGCTAACATATGTGCTTCTTCTAATATACAAAATACAGGGAAATCTAATATTTTTGCATCTCTATTTCTTAAAGCATTTTTCCGTCTTTCTAAAATATTAGATAATGTATGTTTTACAAGTATATCTGAAGAAGATTCATCCATAGAACCTAATTTAATTATATTTACTTTTCCTGGTTCAATAGAATCAACTATATCTCCTGAATTTGTAGAACTTAATATGTTTTTATATTTTGATCTCATATCATGAACTTTAAATAATACTTGAGTAGCAGCATCTATATGAGATTGTCTTTTTTTATCTTCATCTTCTAAATTAGCTACTGAAATTGATATTTCTTCTTCTAATTTTTCCAAGAAATCATATACTTCCCCTTCTTTTATTGCTTCTTTTGCTCTATCATATGCATCTCTTAAATATTTTTCTTGATTGGTAGCATTATCTCCTATTCGAGTAAGTTCTTTAAATTCTCCTACTGATAAATCTTTAGGATTTATTCTTGCTTCTAATGTTTTAATTTTTCCATATTTAAATTCTGTTTTAGCATATTCAGAATGCATATCAAATATTACTATTGTACCATCAATTTTAAGTAATTGATCTATGATAATTGATGTTGCATTAGATTTTCCAGAACCAGTCATTGCAAGGATTGCTAAGTGACGTGATATCATTTTATTTACATCTAATTTTACTGCAACATCGGGTTCAGTTAATACTTTACCAATTTCTATTCCATTCCCTCTTTCAAATATTTCTCTGAGTAAGTCTTTATCGGCTTTTATTACTTCAGTTCCTGGAGGAGCAGGTATTCTAGGAATTTCAAGATTATTTTTATCACCTAAAATTTTTACTTTTCCTTTAATATAATGATCTATTTCTCCTTCAATTTTAAGAATCTTTTCAATAGTCTTTGGATCAAATATCTCATCTTGTAAAGATACATTTCCTCTAAGTAATGAATCTATCATACCTAGTACTACTTTACCATCATATTTTAAGTAAACATACTCTCCTACTTGTGGTGCTTTTTTTGATATAAAATCTACAAATAAAGGTGAAGTTTCACCTATACATCTTCCAATTATTTCCTCTGTCATGTAAAATCAATCCTTTAATAATAAGTTATAAGTTGTAACTAATAAGTTTTAATTATATTATTTTCATAGCATGTCTCGACCAGTTTTATCATGTAAATCTAAAATAGTAGTCAACGTATTCATATCTCTTCTTCTAATTACTACTTCATTATGAGCTTTTTTAAGAATATAAGGATATCCTGCAATACAAGTACTATTTAAATCCTCCATAATTTTAATTACTTCCTCTTTTTGAGCTTTATACGGTAATTCAATTTTTAATACAGATGAATTATTTTCAAATTTTATAAAAAATACAGTGTAACTTAAATCCTCTGTAAATGTTTTATTATGTATAGGATAATTTATTGGTATTTTTATATTCTTTGAAGAACTTCGTATTAGTTTAGTACTTTGTTTTTCTCTAGGAATAGTAAAACCAGATTTATTACATAATTTATCTATAATAGCTGCATCAGGTATTTCTTCATCAAATACTTCTTTAGTATTACTTGTTTTTGATACACAAATTATCTTATTTTTATAAAAAGTTAATAAATGATGTATACATTCTAATTGTTCTAACGTTTCAAGATAATTAATAACATCCCTCTTAAGATCAATAGGATCCATTTCAGGATATTCTTCTTTAACTTCAGATATCAATAGATCTACTTCTGGAATATTTTGATTTACAATTACTTCAACATTAAAATCAGATTTCTCAAGAGTTTTTTCAATATTCTTTATACTGATTTCTCTTAATCTTTCAGTAACAGCCATATTACCAACTGAAAAATTTAAATTGTTTTCTATGTTAATATTCATTAATGTACCACGTATTGATCCATCCATTAATACATAATCAATATCCTCATATTTTTTTAAAGTTGCTATAGCACTTTTAAGTTCTAATATATTCATTCGTTTAGAAAGTATTTTATCAATATTACGTGCATTTATAGAAGATATTGTATTTACAATCCCTGCATCAAACTCTTTTTGGATACCTTCAGATGGAGAAGATACTATTGCTTGACTACATATTGCATAAAGAAAGTAACTCATAAATTTTTTATTATTAAAACTTCCATCAATTGCTATGAAATTTTTATTTTGTTCTATTTGTTTAAATTGATGTTCAATATATTCATTTCTAATTTTATTTTTATCGATATTACGAACAATATTCTCAACAAAATCATTAATTTCAGCTTTTTTCTCAATAGCGTTTTCATATAGTGGTTCTAACATGTTATCATTTAACCTGTATATTTAGGAAAATTTTTTAGTATTCTATTTATTATATAGTCTTTTGTTTAAAATAAATATATCATGAAAAAATCTTTAATAATCAAATTATTTTCTATTTAAATATTTCATATTTCTTTTATTTACATTTTAACTTTATATAAAGATACTTTAGTTATTCTATTTCTTAGATATAGTTTTAAAGTAATTAATTAAAATATAATGAATCTTTTATTATACTAATTATCTTTTAATAGAATGTATTATTATTAATGAAGTAGAAAAAATAATATATACACTACATGGAATAAAAATAAAATGCAGATAATCACAAAAAACCAGAATAAAATATTAATATTATTAAAACATAACCGAGAGAAGTATCCTGAGAATATATCTTATGATAAAATAAGAGATTTACTAGATATATCTGAAACACATTTAATGGATTCATTAGAAGCTCTTGAAAAAAAGAATTTTATAGAATTAGATTCTGCTAATAAATTAGTTAACTATGTTGATCTTGATACTGAAATCAAAATTGTTGAAGATAAAAAAGCATTAAAAAAATATATGTTAAATAAAACAGAAGAAGATGCTTATGAAATTATACAAGAAGTAATTGAACAACATGAAAATTATGTACCTAAGTTTATACTTGAAGGATCATTATTATATGGTAATCTAGAATTAACTCCTAAAAAAACTTATAATATTATAGTATCTTTAGAAAACAGAGGATTACTAAAAAAAATAAATAAAACTGACGGAGAATATTATACATTATAATTTATTCTTTCTGCTTTTTTTCACATTTCCAACAATAATTTGTATCTCTATTTGTTTGAAATTTTTTTCCACATTTTTTACATACTACACTATTAAGGGATGTTTGTACTTTTTGAACATATTCAGTCATACAAGGAATAGTTTTATTATTCATTTGTCCTTTAAGTAATAATTCAAATTCCTTTTCTTTTTTATTGTTCATTATTATCAATCATTTTAACAATTATTCATTTTTATTAAAACAAGTATGTATATTTATAATTAATAGTTTATAATTAAAAAAAAGTTTTGTTTTGGGGTTTAAAAAAAAATAAAACTAATGAGGGATGTATATACCATTATTTTTCCCCATATTTATGGTAATTCCGCTATACACTAGTTTTAATATATTATTTTCCTACTGAAAAAAGAAGAATGTTAGAAACAATCTACATTATATTGTATTTCTGTAGTAATAAGAATTCTTCTGTGGTTAATTTTTTACCATCTTTGAATTTTTGGAAGGTTTCTTCAGCTAATTCTTTTTCTTTCATATCTTTATTGTCACCTTTATTATTAGATCTTCCACCTTTAGATTTAGCTTTGGATTGATCCATAAGTTTGTTGACTTTTTTGATTTCAGATAATTTAGCTTTTACTTCTTCATGTTTTGCAGTTGCTGCTTTTCTTGAATTTACGAAGTCTTGATGTTTTCCATCTGCTTTTTCTCTTATTCCATCAATTTGATTGAAGTATTCTATCATTTCTTCATGTACACTTTGTGCTTTGTCTGATAGTTCTACTACTTGTTGATGGTATTCTTCTGATTTTTCTTTAAGATCTTCGGCAGCTTTTTCTTGCTCTTCGTCTTCTTGTATTTTTTTGAGTTTTTTAGTTAAATCAGATACTCTTTTTACAAGTTCATTTTCTTTTCTGATATCTAATACTTTTGTTTGTATTGTTTTATCGATTTTTTTGATTTCTGCTTCTATGTTTGCGATATCTTTTTTGCCAGAACTCCATTCGATTTTTTTGAGTTCTTCATTGCTCTCGTTTCTGAGTCCTTTGTATTTGTGTACTTCTTTGTTAATTTCGTCTCTTTCATTTCTTTTTTCTAGAGCAACTTTTAGTGTATCTTTGAGTTCTTGATTGAGTTCATCTCTTTCTTTTCTGTATTCTTTAGTCTGATCATTCATGTTATCTCTAACATTTTTGAGTTCAGTTAATTCAGCTTCAAGAGTTCTTTTACATTCAAGTAATTGAGAGAAGTTAAGTTTTTCATAATCAATAACTGGTTTTTCTTCAGCAACTTCCTCTTCTTCAGTAGTTTCTTCAGCAACTTCAGATTTTTCAGTAGCTTCAGATTCTTCAGCAGCTTCTTCAGTTTTATCTTCAGATTCTTCAGCTTCAGCTTTTTGTGCTTCTTCTTCTCTTAAAGATTCTGTGAAAGACATATTTTCTACATCTTTTTCTTCAGTTTTGCTTTCTTCTACATTTTCTTCTTTTTCAGTTATGTTTTGTTCTTCTACCATTATATCAAGTACCTTCCTTAGGTCTTTTTTGTTGATTATTCTATCAGCATTTTCTTTTAAAATTGGTTTTGCATTAAAAGCTATTCCTATTTTAGCATTTTTAACCATTTCCAGGTCATTTGCTCCGTCACCAATTGCTACACATTCATCAAGAGTCATATTTTCTTTTTCAAGTAATTCGCGGAGTACATCTATTTTATCACCAGTTATTAATGGTCCAGATACTTCTCCCGTTAATTTACCGTCTTTAACTCCTAATTTGTTAGAGTATGCATAATCAGCATTTATTTCTTCTTTGACACGTAGGGTTATTTTTTCAAAGCTTCCAGTTATTATTGCAATTTTATAACCATCTTTTTTAAGTTGTTCTGCAGTTTCTTTAGCTCCTTCATTCAAAGGAATTTTTTGAACAACATTTTTTTCGATATCTTCTACACTTGTTCCTTCGAGTTTTTTAATTCTTTCTCTTATTGAAGTCTCAAATGGAATTTTTCCTTGCATTGCTTTTAGGGTTATTTCCCCTATTTCGTCTTCTACGCCTTTAATTTTTGCTATTTCATCTACTGTTTCACCGTCAATTAAGACGTTGTCTAGATCAAATACTACCAATTTAATCAAAAGATCACCAATATAATATTTTTTAAAAAAAAGGATGAAATTAATAATAAACATCATTGTTTATTAAATTATGGTTTATATTTATTTTCCCTTTAAGTTATATTTCTTATTATAACTGTTTAATATTTTCCTTTTTTTTATTTAAATTATTTTTTTTAAATCAAATGTGTGGGGGTTACGTTTGGAGTATAAATAAATTATCTTTTTTAATTTTGGATTATTTTGATAAATTTACTCTTCAATTAGGTATAATTCAGTTAACCGTTCTTTGGTTTTTTTAACACCTAATGCTGCTTGTTTAGCTGTTTTAGCTCCAGTACAAACAACTTTTCCAGATCCAAATAGTAATAAAACAACTTTTGGATCAGATAATCTGTATACTAATCCTGGGAACTGTTCAGGTTCATATTCAGTATTTTCTAAATCTAATGCAACTGCTTCTAAGTTTAATACTTTACCTAAATTTGCTGATGCAACTATATTTTGAATTTTTATATCATATTCTTCAGGAATATCAGAATCTAGTTCTCTCATTCTATTTACAGTCATTTTAATTGCTGTTTTAGAATCTTCTATGCATTTAGCTCCTGTACATACTAATTTACCAGATCCAAATATTAAAGCAGCAGTTTTTGGGTTTTTAAGTTTAAATACTAATCCTGGAAATTGTTCTAAATTGTATTCAACATTTTCTAACGCAGGTGCAACCTTCGGTAATTCTAAGGATTTTCCTAAAGTTGCGGATGCTACAATATTTTCGACTTTAATGTCTACATCTGCCATTTTTTTATTTTCCTCCATTTTATATATCAAATTAAATAAAAAGAAACTTAATATTTATTAAATTTATTATTAAAATATTAATTAAATGAATTTTATTAAATAATCAAATCTACTGAATATTATTAATCATATAATGATTCATAACACTATCAATATCGATTCTGTTATTTATAAAAAAGATGAGTTCTTTGGTAAGTTCATATAATTCATTATGGGGTTTTATTTAAGAAAAAGGAATATAATAATCACTTCTTTCTTTTTTTATTGTATTTTTTAGAAATAATAAATATTTAAATAAATACTAAATTTAAACATAATATGTATTTATATATGTTAATTACTAGTTTATAAATATATCTTAAATATTAAATTAATAATTATATATCAAACCATAGGTAGAATATATTTTCGATCTAAAATACTATTAAAATAAATATTCAAATTTATATTAAGGGATAATATATGATAGAAATAGAAATTAAAGCCAAAATAGAAAATAAAATAGAATTAATGGAAAAAATTAAAAAACTCGGTGGTAAATACAGCCATACTGAAAAACAACATGATATATATTTTAATGCACCAGATAAAGATTATGCAGAAACTGATGAAGCTTTACGTATACGAGAAATTCCAAAAGAGGATACTTTTGAACGTATATTAACATATAAAGGACCTAAAATAGATTCAAAAAGTAAAACCCGTAAAGAAATAGAAGTTACCATAGACAATACAGACCATATGGCAGAAATACTTATAAATTTAGGTTTTAAACCTTCAGCGATCGTTAATAAAACTAGAAGAATCTTTTTATATGAAGATTATACAATAACTATTGATAATCTAAAAGAATTAGGTGATTATACTGAAATAGAATATGTAACTACAGAAGATTCAGATATAGAAGAAATTAGAAATAATATTATGGACTTATTTGAGAAATTAGATATAACTACAGGATTTGAACGTACTTCTTATTTAGAATTATTACAACAGAAAAAGATTTAAAATTGATTTATCATTAACTTAAACCAAATATTAGTGATAAATGATTTTTTAGAATATTTATTAAAATATATAAAATATTAATTTGATAAAATAATCCTAAATAAAAACAATATGAAATTTAAATATGCTATTTATTCATTAATTACTTTTAATACAACCAATCATATATCAATGAAAAATAAACAAAATATAGTTATAATTAAAAATTATAAAAACAATCATTTAAATTAAGTATTATAATAGAAATAGTTATCTGAAAATCCAAAATAGTATACATTTAACAAGATACAATAAATAAGAATAGATAAATAAATTATAAAAACATAAATATAAACATACTAACAATTAACTAAAAAATATACCATAAAATGGGGGTATAAAAATTACAGATAGATTTGTAAGCATATATAATGATGAAATAAAATTAAATCTTCCTGAAAAAATTAATTTATACGACACAACACTTAGAGATGGAGAACAAACACCAGGTGTATGTTTCTCAAAACAAGAAAAACTAGATATAGCTCATAAATTAGATGAATTAAGAGTACCTATGATAGAAGCAGGGTATCCAGCAGTATCTAAAAACGAAAAAGAATCTGTAAAAGCTGTAGCTACTTCCGGATTAGATGCAGATATTTTATGTTTAACACGTACAAAAAAAAGTGATATAGATGCAGCATTAGATGCAGATGTAAATGGAATAATAACATTTATGGGAGCATCTGATTTACATTTAGATGTAAAAATTAAAAAATCTAGAGAAGAAGCTGAAGCAATATGTATGGATGCTGTAGATTATGGAAAAGATCATGGTTTATTTGTTGCATTCTCAGCAGAAGATGCTACAAGAACAGAATTACCTGATTTAATTAGTTTATACACACAAGCTGAAGAACATAAAGCTGATAGAATTCATATAGCTGATACAACAGGATCCATAAGTCCATATGCAATGCAATACTTAATTAGCAAAATAAAAGAAGCTGTAAATATAGAAATAGCAGTACATTGTCACAATGATTTTGGAATGGCTGTATCAAATTCAATAGCTGGATTATTTGGTGGTGCAACAGCAATATCCACCACAGTAAATGGAATAGGAGAAAGAGCTGGAAATGCATCACTAGAAGAAATAGTAATGGCATTAAAATTATTATACAACAAAGATATGGGATATAATACAGAAGTAATCTATGAATTATCTCAAATGGTATCAAAATATTCAGGAGTACCAATACCAGATAACAAAGCAATAGTAGGAAACAATGTATTTAGGCACGAATCTGGAATTCATGTAGATGCATTACTTCAAAATGTATTAACATATGAACCATATGTACCTGAAATGGTAGGTCAGAAAAGACAATTTGTATTAGGAAAACACTCTGGAAAATCTGCTGTAGAAGCAAAATTAGATTCATTAAATATAAATGTTGATGATAAAAAATTAATAGAAATAGTAAATTTAGTTAAAAAATCACGAGAAGAAGGATTTGAAATAACAAATGAAAAATTTGAGGAAATCCTAAAAAAAGTAGATATAAGATGATTGCATGAATATTACAGAAAAAATACTGGCAAAAGCGTCTGGAAAAAAAGAAGTGACTCCTGACGAATTTATTAATGCTAATATTGATATAGCAATGAGTCATGATGGAACTAGTCCACCAACAATAAAAGTCTTTGAAAAAATAGCTGATAAAGTTTGGGATCCTGAAAAAATAGTATTGGTATTTGATCATAATGTACCTGCAAATACTATGGGATCTGCTGAATTTCAGCAAGTTGTACGTGAATTTGGTAAAAAACAACAAATAAAAAATATGTACATACAAGGTGAAGGAATTTGTCACCAAGTATTACCTGAAAATGGTCATGTGAAACCATCAACAGTAATTGTTGGAGCTGATTCTCATACATGTACATATGGTGCATTTGGTGCTTTTTCAACTGGACTTGGTGCAACAGATTTAGCAATGGTTTATGCTACAGGTCAAAACTGGTTTAAAATTCCAGAAGGATTAAAAATTAATGTAACTGGTTCTTTACAAGAAAATGTTTATTCAAAAGATTTAATATTAAACATAATTAAAGAACTAGGAGCTTATGGTGCTACTTACAAAAGTCTAGAATTCCATGGTGACACTATTGACAATATGAGTGTAGATGGACGTTTAACCATGACTAACATGGCAATAGAATGTGGAGCTAAAAATGGAATAATGGAACCTAACAAAGAAACTGAAGAATATCTTCAAAAACGTGGTGTAACTGATTATACCATAACTAAAGCAGATAAAGATTCTGAATATGAAAAGATATATGATTTTGATGTTGAAGATATGCAACCACAAGTAGCTTGTCCACACAATGTAGATAATGTAAAAGATATTGATAAAATTGCAGGAACACATATTGATCAAGCTGTACTTGGATCATGTACCAATGGTCGTTATGAAGATTTAGAAATTGCAGCTAGAATATTAGAAGGTCATAAAATTCATGAAGATATACAATTATTAGTATTCCCCGCTTCAAGAAGTATATATAAAAAAGCAATAGATACTGGAATAATACAAACACTTATTGATTCTAATGCTATAATATGTAACCCTGGTTGTGGACCATGTTTAGGTGCTCATATGGGAGTAATGACTGATGATATGACATGTATATCAACAACAAATAGAAACTTTTTAGGACGTATGGGAAGTCCAAAATCATACGTATACTTATCTAACCCTGCAGTAGTAGCAGCTTCAGCTATAAAAGGTGAAATAACAAATCCATATAATATTTAAATAATCCTACCCCCATTTACTTTTTTTAAAATATCATATATAAAAAATTAAATATACTTTTAAATATTTTTCATAACCTTTTAATAATTGTTTTATACAATAATTATAAACATTTTCATGTTCTTTATAAATATTGAAATGTACATCTAAAAAGAATTAAACCACTTTAAATAATTATAATATTTATTTGTAACACAACTCATTAACTTCTCTACAAGAATTAACATATCATAATCTACATAAATTAGGACAACTAATAAAACAGTTTTAAAAAACTAAATGACCACATCTTTTAACATATTCATCATCCGAATAAACATAATATTTATTCAATAAAATTCTTAATTAAAAGAACAATAGACTCACAAAAAATACCAAAATCAATTTGAAAAATAAATTTACTTTGACTATTATCAATATCAACATACTTCAAAAAATCAGCACCCCAAATTATGCAATCATTAAAGTAACATCCTAATAATTAATATATAAACATTACTACAAATAAACAATCTAAATCCAAAATAATAAATGAAAAAGCCGTAAATAAAAAATCAAAACATAAAATATCACATAATAATAAAAATAAAATTGTATTAATGTTGAACACATCATATGTACGTTTTACGTTCTAAAATATATACCAAACCCTACTAAAAATATTTTTATAATAAAACCATATAATAAAACCATAATTTTCACTAAAAACAACAAATAAATCATGAACAGCTTAAAACAAAAATATAAATGGTTTAATTTATATAATTACAATTATATTTTTAATAAAATTAAAGTGGAGGTGAACATATGAGAAAATCAATAAAAATAGCAGGAATTATTATTTTAGTTATTATAGCTTTATTTTTAATAATTAGTATGTTTTCTAGTTCAGCAGGAGTATCTAGTGTATCCATTAACACAACAGGTGATACATGTGTATTAAATACATCTGTTTCACTACCTCAAAACATGCCAAATACACGTGTAACTATTTGGGCTTATGATGAAAATGGTAACACAATAGGTAGCTGGGAAGATGGACCACTTATGGCAAGCAGTTATGAAGGAAATACAGGTTATTGGATAACACGTTCTTTTACTCTTGAAACAAATAATACAACTAACAAACCAATACATATTAAATATTTAACATATGACTTTTCAAATGATAACAATATGTATTCATACAACTATACTGTTTCTGATTCAGATAATGTGAGTTATAATTAAAACACAAATATATAAAAAGAGGTTATTGTTTTTATTATTAAAGAAAAATGGATAATAATCATGAAAAGAAAAAAAATATAATATTATATTGAAATATTTCTAGGTAATATAACAACATAGCTTATAAAAACATGATAACATAATAAAATAATACAATAATAGTTAATTTATGATCTTAAATTTATTTTTTTAAAGATTTATTATATTAACTTGCTTAGTATATTAAAAGAAGAATAATTCAAGTAAAAAAGATATAGAGAAAGAAAAAATATTTATTTAAATTTAAATGAAGTTATTTTTCTTCATTTATTTTAGTTTTAAGATAATTTAATACTTCATCATGCACATCATCTTGAGTTAATGCCATGTCTATAGAACTTTTTAACCATTCAATAGTGTTACCTATATCATAGATTGTACCTTCAAATGTAGTTGCATAAACATTATTTTGTTGATTTATTGCATCAGTTAATTGTATTTCGCCACCAACACCTGGTTCTATCTGATCAAGACAATCAAATATATCTGGTGTTAATATGTATCTTCCAGTAATACCTAAATTTGATGGTGCATCTTCTAATTTTGGTTTTTCAACTAAATTATTTACAGAGTAAACATTATTTTCAACTTGTTTTCCATCGACAATACCATATCTTTCTATTTTATTTTCAGGTAATTCTTCAATTGCTATTGTAGAACCACCATATTTTTCATAAACATTTAATAATTGTTTTATACATGGTGTTTTTGAATATGTTATAGTATCTCCTAATAAAACAGCAAATGGTTCATTTCCTATATGTTTTTTTGCACAGGTTATTGCATCACCTAAACCTTTTTGCTTTTTTTGTCTAACATAATAAATATCAGCCATGTCGGTAATTGCTTGTACTTCTTCTAAATAGTTGTATTTACCTTTTTTTTCTAAATGATACTCTAATTCAAAAGATCTATCAAAATGATCTTCTATACTTCTTTTACCTTTACCTGTAATTATAAGTATATCATCTATACCTGAATTTACTGCTTCTTCTACTACATATTGAATTGTAGGTTTATTAAATACAGGTAACATTTCTTTAGGTTGAGCTTTAGTTGCAGGTAAAAATCTAGTACCTAACCCTGCTGCTGGTATAACTGCTTTCATCGAATATTTCTCCTATTTTTATAATTTAACAACAGAATTTTCTCCTATGACAAAACTTCTTCCTTTAGGATGTTTATTTTCACCTGTTGTAATATTTGAATTTAAACCGATTAAACTATCAATGATTTTATCATCACAATTTATAATTGCACCACCGATAACAATAGATGAATCTATCTCAGAATCAATTAGTTTTGTATTATCACCTATGGATGTATATGGACCAACATATCCTTCAATTTCACAATTATTTCCAATAATTGCAGGTCCTTTTATTACAGATCCTGCTTTTACAACAGAATTTTCTCCAATTATTACTCTTCCTTTAATTTTAACATCCTCTTCAATATTACCTTTAATATCCGTTTTTATAGTTTCTAAAATTAATTGATTAGCATCTAGAACATCTTCTGGTTTTCCAGTATCTTTCCACCAACCCTCAACAACAAAAGCATCTACATCAAAGTTAGTATCTATAAGATTTTGTATTGCATCAGTTATTTCTAATTCTCCTCTCCATGATGGTTTAATCTGATCAATTGCATTAAATATCTGAGATTTAAATAAATAAATACCAACTAATGCTAAATTACTTTTAGGATGTTCTGGTTTTTCAACTAAGTTTATTACTTCTTCTTCATCGTTTAATTCTGCTACACCAAATTGTCTTGGATCTTCTACTGGTTGTAGAAGAATTCTTGCTGAATAATCAGATTCATCAAATCCATCAACAAATTCTTCAATACCTGATTTTAATATATTATCCCCTAAGTACATTACAAAAGAATCATTACCTACAAAATCTTGTGCAGTTTTAGCAGCATGTGCTAATCCTTTTGGATCTCCTTGCATGATATAAGTAATATTTACTCCAAATTTTGATCCATCACCTAATGCATCTTTTATTTTGTTAGGCATATTTGTTCCAAGAATTATTCCTATATCTTTAATTCCTGCATCCCTTAAGTCTTCTATTGCATAAAATATAACTGGCTTGTTTGCTATTGGTATTAATTGTTTTGGTCCTGTATGGGTTAATGGCCTTAATCTTGTTCCATGTCCACCAGATAATATTATTCCTTTCATTTTTCTCTTCTCCATTAATAAATAAAATTTCTTCTCCATATTAAATATATAATTTATTTATATTCTCAAATTAAAAATTAATTTTAATAAAAATTAAACTTATATTATCATTTCTTATTTCATATTTTTAATTTTATATCATTATATGTTTTATGCTATTTGATATCATAACTTAAAAAAAGATAAAAAGTAAAGTAATTAATAAAAATATTCTTATTAAAGAAAATTATTCAGTATTAGCCATACGTTTTAAAGATTCAGAGCATGTTTCCATTTTCATATTTAATTCTTTTTCAATTTTTTTAACGGATAAAGAAGAATCACGAGGTCTTGGAGCTTTTTGTTTGAATTCATTACTAGTAATTGGATTTATGAGTGAACTATCTAAATCAAAAGCTTCTGCTATTTTCAATGTAAAATCAAATCTGTTGATTGCATCATTTCCAGCTGTATGAAAAATACCAGTTTTATCTTGATTAGCTATTTCTATCATTGCTTCAGCTGCATTATCTGCTAAAGTTGGAGAATTTACTTGATCTGTGACTATGTTTATTTGATTTTTTTGTCTTAATTGATCAATAACCCATGTTGTAAAATTTTGTCTTTTTTCGAGCCATCCATATAAAACACTTACTCTTGCAATAGCCCAATTAGTACTATATTTTTGGAGTTGTACTTCACCATCATATTTTGACTTAGCATAAATTCCTAAAGGATTAACTTCATCATTTTCTTTATAATATCCTCTATTTCCATCAAATACAAAATCTGTAGAGACATATATAACTTTTGCACCTATTTTTTCTGCTGCTTTAGCAATATTACCAGTTCCATTTCCATTGATTTTGTATGCTAAATCAGTCTTATCTTCACATAAATCTACATTAGTCATAGCAGCACAATGCATTATTACATCAGGTTGTTCTCTTTGTAAGACTTTTTCTACTTCTTGTTGATCTGTAATATCACATTTAATAGTGTTTTTTGTTGGATTACTATTATGTGATAACAGAAGTTCATTATCATCATTTGTTACAGCAGCAAATCTTTCACCTAAAAGTCCACTGCCTCCAGTTATAAAGAATTTCATGATAAAATATTAATAATTTAAGAAATATAAATTTTATTAATATAAACTGAAGATATTTAAAAGAATATTATATAGTTAAGAGTTAATAATAAAGATAACTAAATTCAATTCAATAAAAAAAATAGGGTGAATAATTTGAAAATAATGATAACTGGTGCAGCTGGATTCATAGGCTCAAACTTTGTACATTACATAGCAGATAAATATGATGATTATGAAATAGTCATTCTTGATAAATTAACATATGCAGGGGATATGAAAAATCTTGAAGGTTTAGATGTAGAATTTATAAAAGGAGATATCGCAAGTCCTAGTGATGCATCAAAAGCTATGAAAGATAGTGATATGGTTGTAAACTTTGCAGCTGAAACCCATGTAGATAAATCAATTACTGATCCAGCATCATTTGTAAAAGCTGATGTTTTAGGAACACAAAATTTATTAGAGTTAGTTCGTAAATATGATGTAGATAGATACATACAAATTTCAACTGATGAAGTATATGGTAGTATAATGGAAGGTTCCTTTAAAGAAACAGATAACATAGATCCATCAAGCCCATATTCTGCAAGTAAAGCTGGAGGAGACCTTTTAGTTAGTGCATACTACAAAACATATGACATACCTGTAATAATAACTAGAAGTAGTAACAATTTTGGACCTCGTCAATTCCCCGAAAAATTAATACCATTATTCATTCTAAAAGCTATTCATAACAAACCATTACCAGTATATGGTGATGGACAAAATGTAAGAGATTGGATTTATGTAGAAGATAACTGCTCAGGTATAGACACCGTATTACAAAAAGGAAAAATCGGAGAAGTCTATAACATTGGTGGCGGAAATGAGAAAAATAATTTAGAAATAACTAAAATGATATTAAAAAAATTAAACAAACCTGAAAGTTTAATTCAACATGTTGATGACAGATTAGGACATGATAGAAGATACTCATTAGATGCTACTAAAACCAAAAAATTAGGTTGGGAACCTAAATGGTCATTTGAAGATGCAATGGAAAATACTGTAAACTGGTATAAAGAAAATGCAGAAAGACTATACAAAGAAGTAGAAAACTTATAATTTATATCTTCCCCCCCCTTTTTTAAATTCTTTTTTTAAATAAAATAACAAATTATTAATAAATTTTTTTTATCAGAACAAAAGAACATTTATTAAATATGAAATACTAATATGGAGTATATAATCAAATAGATTAACTATAAATTTAAAACACACACAAAAATTAGAGGAGGTATAATATGGATAATCAAAAAGATCAACCAAAACCACAACAATACGTAGAAGATAACCAAAAACTAAATCCTAAACAATACAAACCAATTAAACAAGATAAAATAACAGATGATAACCAAAAAAATAATCAAAAAGACGATATAGATAAAGTTGTGTATTTAGTAGACAAACCAAATAATCCAACTATTTTAAATGATTCAAACATACCAACAAAAGAAGAAGTAAATATACAAGAACCTAAACAAAACAAAACAACTAACTATCTTGCAGTAACTTTATTAGCCACATTACTTTATGTAACTTGTGCTTGGGTTGCACAAGCTCAACTTGTACAAATCATTGATTTAGAAGTACCATTAGTAGTACTTTTATCATTAATCATAACATATGTTGCAAAAGAAAAACAATTAACTATTTATGGAATCTATATAATATTAGCAGCTATTATCTACCCAATAGGTGCTCAATATTCATTTATAATTTCATTAGCCTTAATGTCACATGTATTTATTTATTGTATTGAAAAAATACAAACAAATGAACGAGATTTTAAAGTTAATACAATTAGTTAAATGAGATAAATTTTTATCTCAAATATATTATTTTTTTATTTAAATTATTAATTTAATACTATTTTTTGGAGGAATATTATGAAATATAGTTTTACAGCTTATGGACATGAAAATGTAACATCAGAACATAAAAGTACTTTTGAAGTTACCACAGATCCTACTTTAACATTAAAAGGTGATTGTATTATTGGTGTAAATTCTAAAACCACATTAGAAGATTTACCTGAAAAAATCAGAGAATGCATTATGACTGATGATTATAAATTTAAAATACTATTAACTACGATTAATAGTTCAGATATAATCACAGGATATGGTTCATCTAAATTAACATTAAATCATCCATCAGATATGGTTTGTAGAAAAAGTAATTTTACTTGTAGCCGTACATTAATGATTAATGCAGATAAAGCAGCACGAGACTTAAATAAAGATATGATAACTGATTTAAAAAATGGATCTGAATTAACTATAACAATTGAAGTTTAAAATAATAACAAAAACATTTTCAATTTCTTAAAAAAAAAGGTCCAATTATTTTCTTTAAAATATAACTTTCAATTATTATATATTAAAAAAAATACAATTTTTTTATTGGACACTACTTTTATAAATTTTTTTATTTTAATAATGCTTTTTTAGCATTTGATATAAATTCTGAATATTTCATTCCACTAGTTCTAACAACAATTTGTTGAGCAATAGCTACTGCTATTAATAAATATATCAAAGCAAATAGATAACTAATGGGATTCATTAAATTATTTATTACTAAATAATATGTCGTATAAAGTGAAACTGGTAATAATAAGAATACCGCTGTGAACATTCCAGGAGTATATGGTTTTTCTTTATCAAACATACGAATAGCTACAATATGAGCAATTGCTTCTACATAACCTAATACAATACAAGCAAATACTAAAAATGGAATGTTACTAAAGAAAAATGGTATAAAACCTATTATTAATACAAGTATTGATGTAATTAGCTCCCCAAATTTTGGATTTATCTGTGTGAAATTTAATTTATCAGTAATCATCTCAGTAAATCCACCAGGATACTTTCCTTCTTCCCACAGATGTAAAATTATAAACATATCAAATAATCCAACACATCTTTGTAGAATATTAAGATTATTCCAATTAATAACAGTATATAACATGATACAAATACCAAGTACTGTTAAAAAATAGAGATTATAATTTTCAATTATATTTCTAATATTATTAATCATGTTATAACATTAATTGTTTTATTTTATATTACCTTTTTGAAAAACTTATATTAAAGACATGACAAATAATCTTTTAAATTATTCTTTTTTTAAAATTAGAATTTGATTTACATTAAAGATATCTAAATATCAGATAATAATTAATAAATAATTTTAGAATATAAAATCAGAAAATAGTAATTTAATTAAGTGCGGGAGACGGGAATCGAACCCGCGAAGAGACTACCTCAATAGGCCCTCAACCTATCGCCTTTGACCGCTCGACCACCCCCGCATATTTAAAAATAGTTTTAATAATTTCTTAATTGGGTGGATTTACACCAATAAATTTTCTTTATGTAGTAACACATAAAGACTATATAATAGTTTTTTATATTATGATATTTAAATTTTTCGCTATTTTTAATTATTACATAATAAATATTTGAAAATATATTTATTTTTTAAAAAAATAAAA
>CAYNSJ010000020.1:0-35719 GCA_964399835.1 uncultured Methanobacteriaceae archaeon
TAAATAGATTTACATACATCAATATATAATAAATAACATATCATGAGTCAGCCTCAATTTATAAAAAAAGTATTTTGTGTAATTTAATACACAAAAAAAATAGTAATTATTTAAATATCAATATATCCTTTTCTATCTTCTCCAAGTAAAGATATAACTCCAGTTATTACTAACCATAATCCAATAAGTATTCCTAAATTCACAGGATTATTCATATAATACCCAAGAATTATATATAAAAATCCGAAGATAATGGTAGTTACTCCTATTAAAGTTATTGGTTTATATCCTTTATTAGAAATTATAGTCATTATACCAAAGAAGACTAATATACCTCCAATAATATAACTTATAACACTTACAAATGGACCAATTGAACTTGGATTAAAGATTAAATCAAATGATAATAATAAAACAGCTATAGCACAGATTAATACTATTACACCCCAACCTGGATTAAATTTTAACTCATGTACACCTGCAACTAGTAACCATATTGCTATAATCAATATTAGAAATCCAGATACAACACCTATAGCCATTCCAGTTATTAATGGAAAGATTAATGCTATAACACCTAATATTATAGATAATATTCCTCCCTCATTAATATTCATTATTTTACCTCCTTTACAATTATAATTTAAATTTCAGCTTAATCTAGTAATTATTATGATATGTAATACATATAAAGATAATTATTAATAAAGAATAAATCAAATACGATTAAATTATTATTTAACAGTTATAACAGTTTATTACATATGTTATATTATCTTTAAAAAAAATCATAAATAATTTAATATTTGCAAAAAAATAAATTAACATATAAATGTAATATACTATATAAGTATTAAACATATTATAAATGGAGGCAAAGTGTAGATGATTGATTGTATAAAAAATAGTTTTGAAAACTGTTATATTACACAAACTCCAGATATTGCTCTTACAAATTCCACAACATCAAAATCCACTGAAAATAGCATTATTAGTAATACTTCCTTTACTCAGGCATTACGTGAAGAAGGTTTTATAATAAATGAAGATGGAACTAGTAGTAGTCCTAAAACAGAAAAAAAACCCGTTGAAGCAAAATCTGAAGATAAAAAAGATAAAGAAGATAAAACTAAAACTGCAACTAAGCAAACTAAAAAAGTAGTATCAGAAAGTGCTGATACAACTGAAGAAAAAGTGAAAGATATAACTGGTCAAAATAAAGGTATTTTTCAGAAAATTAAGGATTTCTTTAGCTGATTAATACTAAAATTGACTAACTTAAAATCACCTCCCCTATATTTTTTTAAATATTTACTTTTTATATTTATTATTCATATTCTAATTTTATAAATACTCTTTATTAACTAAAAAAATAAAAACCTTAAAAAAATGATAAATGTCCCCATAAAACAAACTAATTTTAAAAAATTCAAATTCTCTTTTTAACAAAACTATAATAGAATATTAAATTTTAATTATAAAAAAAGATAAAGTAATAAATAGATTAATCTGTTAGAAATTTATATTTATTTTATTTATTCTTTAAAATTATTTATCTAAAAAAATAAGGATAAATAATGAAGAAATAGTTAAAATAATATATAAAATACGCAGATCAAAAGTGATTCATTTGAAAATTTATACAGTATTTGTCGAACCAAAAACATCAGGTAACATTGGTTTTCTTGCTAGAACTATGAAAAATTTTGGATTTAAAAAGTTAGTTTTAATAAATCCTTGTAAATTAGAAAATAGTGCATATTACCAAGCAATGCATGCTAGAGAACTAGTTCATAATGCATTGATTTATGAGAACATAGAAGAATTTATAAAAGATAAAAAAATAACAACAGTAGTTGGTACTAGTGGAACAGCAGGTGGTAGTTATAATATACCACGAATTCCAATTACACCTGAAAAACTAGGTGAAACAATTAATGTAGATGAGAATATAGCTTTATTATTTGGTCGTGAAGGTGATGGCTTAAACAATAAAGAATTAGAATTATGTGATATCCTTGTTACTATACCAACAAGTGATGAATATCCAATAATGAATATTACTCATGCTGCATCAATAATATTCTATGAAATATTTAAACAAAAAAAGGATTACCCTGTAGATAATTTAGATATTGCAACTTTTGAAGATAAAAAGATATTAACAAAAGAATGTGATGAAATTATTTCAAAACTTGACTATCCAGATTACAAAGAACACCAAATAAAAATCATAACAAAAAGAATATTAGGCAGAGCATTTGTTGCTGGTCGTGAAGCTAAAACAATTCGTGGTACATTAAAACGTATAAATCAAAGAATTAAATAAACACCAAAAAAATAACCCATAATATAGGAGTACTACACTTTATGGCAATACTAAGTGATGTAGATATTAAAAAATGTTTAAAAGATGGTAAAATAGTTATTGATCCAATTAAAGATGAAAAACAAATACAACCATCATCAGTAGACTTAAGAATAGGTAATGAATTCAAAGGATTTAAAATTATAACAAAACCATATATCGATCCATTTGATGATACAGATCTCGAATCATATATGACTTCTTTTCATATAAATAAAGAAGAACCATTTATTATTCATCCAGGTGAGTTTACTTTAGCAACAACTTATGAAACAGTAAAATTACCAGATGACATTGTTGCTAGAGTTGAAGGAAGATCTTCCATGGGAAGATTAGGTATCACTATGCATGTAACTGCAGGATATATAGACCCAGGTTTTGAAGGAAAAATAACATTAGAAATCTCAAATATAGGTAAAATGCCAGTAGCATTATATCCTGGTCAAAGAGTATGTCAAATAGTATTTGAAACAATGACATCACCATCATTAAAACCATATGGTCATGAAGATCGAGACAGTAAATATATGGGACAAACAGGACCGCAAGTTAGTAAAATAAAAGAAGATTTTGATATTAAAAATAAATAAGGAGATAAACAATGGGAAACGAAGAAGTAATGAGTATAGCAAAGAAAAGAGGATTTTTATATCCATCATTTGAAATTTATTCTGGTGTAGCTGGATTTTATGACTATGGACCACTAGGTGGATTATTAAAAAATAATATCCTTAATTTATGGAGAAAATATTATGTTGCTGGTGAAGGATTTTATGAAATAGAATCTCCTACAGTAATGCCAAAAGAAACACTTAAAGCTTCTGGACACGTAGATAATTTTACAGATCCAATGACTCAATGTAATGAATGTGATGAAGTATTTCGTGCAGATCACTTAATAAGAGATAATATTGGAGAAGAAGTTGAAGGTTTAGAAGAAGATAGACTTACTGAAATTATTAAAGAAAATAATATTAAATGTACTGAATGTGGTGGAGAATTAGCTCCTGTATGGAGTTATAATTTAATGTTTAAAACCAAAATAGGAGCAAGTGGAAAAAAAACAGGATATATGAGACCTGAAACTGCTCAAGGAATTTTTATAGCATTTAAAAGAATAAGTAGATTTTATAAAGATAAATTACCATTCGGTATAGTCCAAATAGGAAAATCTTATAGAAATGAAATATCCCCAAGACAGGGAGTAATAAGATTAAGAGAGTTTACTCAAGCAGAAGCTGAAATATTTATTGATCCTGAAGAAAAAAGTCATAAAAAATATGATAAAATAACAGGTTACACATTAAGACTTTTAAGTGCTGAGGAACAACAGAATAATAATTCACCTCTTAGAATTTCTGTAAAAGATGCTATCGAAAGTAATATTGTTTCAAGTGAAACATTAATTTATCAAATAGTACTTGCTCGTGAATTCTTAAAAGATTTAGGAATTCCTGAAGAAGCTATACGTTTTAGACAGCATTTACCTGATGAAATGGCACATTATGCTATCGATTGTTGGGATGTAGAAGTTAAAACAGATCAATATGGTTGGGTTGAAATAATTGGAATAGCTGATCGTACTGATTTTGATCTTAAATCACATATAGCACATAGTAAAGAAGATTTATCTGTATTTAAGGAATATGAAACTCCAAAGACTGTTACAACAACAAAACCATCATTCAATATGAAAAAATTTGGTCCTACATTTAAAGGAGATTCACCTAGAGCAAAAACTATCCTTGAAAACACACTTCCTGAGATGATACAAGAAGCATTTGATAAAGATGGAAAATTCACATTTAATATTGATGATAATACATATGATATTGATGAAACATTCGTTAAATTTGAAACCAAAGAGGAAAAAATTCGTGGAGAACGTGTGATTCCACACATCATAGAACCGTCTTATGGTATTGATCGTATAATTTACTCATTATTATTACACTCATACACAGAAGATACAACAGAAGAAAATGAAACAAGAGCTTATTTCAAATTACCTTCTATTATTGCACCAATTAAAGCTACTGTGTTACCATTAGTAAATAAACCAGAACTTGTAGATCTTGCTCAAAATATTGAAGAAACACTAAGAGAAAATAATTTAATAACTAATATTGATACTAGTGGTACTACCATTGGACGAAGATATGCACGTTCTGATGAAATTGGAGTACCATTTGCAATAACTATAGACTATGATAGTTTAGATGATAATTGTGTAACTATCCGTGATAGAGATACTTTCAAACAAAAAAGAGTATCTATAATAGAATTACCAATGATTATGAAAGATCTTGTTAATAATTATATAAAATTTGATGATATTAAAGAATAAGTTACAAAGGTGATTAAATATGATAATAGATGCACATATGCATGCAGATACAAGACCTATTGAAGATTTTAAAAATATTAGTATAGGTGGTGTTAAAGCAGTAATTGCTTGTGCTCATGATCCATTAGAAATGAAAAAATCAAATGTTACCATAGAACATTTTAACAGATTAGTTTTTAAAGAACCTAAAAGAACTAAAAAAAATGGTGTTAAATTATACAATGCTATAGGTGTACATCCAAGAGCAATACCTGAAGATTATGAAAATGTACTAAAAAAATTACCTGAATATATGGAAATGGAAAATGTAATTTCTATTGGAGAAATAGGACTTGAAACTACAGATCAACTAGAACAAGATGTATTCATTAAACAATTAAAATTAGCAGATGAAAATAATTTCAATGTGATTGTACATACTCCACGTACAAACAAAGCTGAAGTAACAAAGACAACAACAGCATTAATTGATGAATATATAAAACCAGAATTAGTGCAACTAGATCATATTGACTATTCCATTGTAGATATGGTTATTGATAAAAATTATACATTAGGTATAACTGTTCAACCACAAAAGATGTCTGTAGTAGATACTACTAATATGTTAAAAGAATATGGTTGTAAAAAATTCGTATTAGATAGTGATATGAGTTCTGCACCATCTAATCCTATGAGTTTACCAGAAACAAAACATAATCTAGAATTAAATGATTTCACAAAAAAAGATATAGATGCAGTATGTTATAAAAATGTATCAAATTTCCAAGGATTAAAATTATAAAGAAAGATTAATATAACTTTTTTCTTTTAATCTTTTTAAATTAAACTCCAAAAATATATTTTCATTACTATTTTTTATATTTCAGTAAATAAAATTGAGTATATTCAATAAATTAAAAAAAAGATATTATTTTAAAAAAAAGATTAAAATATGTAAAAACTAAATAAATATAAAAAACTGATAAATTTTTTTGTGATTTTTATCTTAGTATTCTTACACTTTCTGGTGCAACTACTATTACATTTTTTGTACTTCCAAGAAGTACTACATCTCCACTAGTAGCTTCTTTAAATGCTTTTATTGCATTACCAACTTTTTTAAATTCAGCTGGACGTCTTTCTTGTATATATTTAAGATCTATAATAGCAGGAATACCTGTTTTATTTATAGTATCAAATTCATCAGATAGATCATTTACATTTTTAACTTTTATAAGACGAATTGTATCTACACCTATATTTTCATTAGGGCTTATTACATCTTCATCTAATTGAATATCTTCATCATCATCTGCATTATGATCAACTATAATATCTTCGGTATCATCAACATAATCATCATCATATGAATTATGTATAGATAATATAATATCATCATCTACTACTTTCTGATTTTCATTATTATTTGGTTCCATATTCATTTCTCCGTCATATTCACGATCAATAGATTTTTTAACATTTAATGTTAAATCTTTTAATGAATTTTTCATTTTTTGACCCCTACATAATCTAATACTGTGTTAATTAAACGTTTAATACCACCATTAGAATCTGTATGAATATCTACTGTAGGTAAATTAAATTCTTTTTCTATATCTTCCAAGGATTCATCAGGTGCATTTCTTCTATTTATTGATAATCCAATTACTTTTGTTGGTTCAATAGCTTCAATTGCATTTAATTCATAATTTATACCAATTGGTTCTCTGAATGGATGATTTGGTCTGTGACATAATATAACAGCATCCGGCATTGCACCATATAATATAGCTGCTGATAATCCTTTAGGATGTGGATTTCCTGTCTCAGTAAGACTTGATTGTCCTTCTACAAATATTATATCAGGGTCTTCATTTTCTTCCATATATTTTACTGTACCCATAACAGCTGATGGTACATCCATTACAGAAAGACTTCCAGCTCTAAAATTAATATCAGTAGGTTCTTCTAATCCCATTTCATCTGTAGAGAATATAATTGCATTTAATCCCATTTCTTTTGCAATTTTACCTAGGTTTCTTGTGGTTGTTCTTTTACCACATTCTTGAGAAGTTCCACCTACAAATATTACTGGTTTTTTATGATGATACATAATTTTTGGTAAAACTTCAGTACACTTTTCAGGTGCAATTCCCATAACTTTTTCCACATTATCTAAACGTGAACTGATTTGTTTAATTTCTACTCCTTTTTGATCTGCAAATTTAAGTAAAGATGGATTATCTTCAATTGGTAATGATCTAAATGATGTTAATACATTTTGTCCTAAATCAATAGCTTGTACTGCATATTTTAATGCTGCACCTTCTGCCCCAATTGGTAACATTATTGCTACAGTTTTAGAATTTGTTTCTTCTACTAATTCTTTTAAATCAGAACCTACAATATGTCCACAAAATTCAGTCCCCTGTTTTTCTTTAGAATCATCTAAAAAGCCTACAGTTTCTACTCCTGAGAAGTTAGAGAATTTTTCTCCGCCCCCACCAGCTCCAATTATTATAAATGGACTTAAATTTTCAAAATCTTTACTTGATGTTATTGAATACAAAAAAAATCACTTCTCCCTTTTTATCAGTTTTTTAGTTATTGTACATTTAGCATGTTTTATATGTAATAATGTTTATATAGTATCTAATTTAAATTTATTTATTTATTATTAAAATAACAACTTCAAAAATAGTATTACTTTAGTTATTATTATTGTTTAAGTTAAAAAAAATCCACAAAAAATCTTAATTGATATTAGTTATTAAAAAAAAATTAATAAGATAATTAATATCTTATTTTTCCAATATGACGTGTACTTCCTGGATCTTCTCCATTATATATAGCTAGATGATATATAAACCATTCTAATGGTATTATTAATATAAATGGAGAAAGAAGTGGATCAATTTCATAGTAGTCATCAGGATCAAATACTATACAATTTACCTCTAAATTTTCACAAAATGTAATTGCTTTATCTGTGATATTATCACAGCCACCATTAGATTTTAAGAATACAACAGTTACATCTTTTTCTACACGTTCAATTAACCCATGACGAAATTCACCAGAATATTCTGGACATGCATGTTTTAAAGCACCTTCCATAAACATAGTCATTGCTAGTTTATATGCTAATCCATAATTTAATCCACTGCCCATACAATAAAATAAATCTACATCTTTATTTTGTTCCGCTAATTTCTTTGCATCTTCTTCAGTTGTACTTATAAGATTTTCTATAACATCGGGTAATGTATATAATTGATCTAATATATTTCTTGCTTTTTCAGTATTAATCATATTAAAGAAAATAATATATAAAGATAATAATTGCGTTACATATGTTTTTGTTCCTAATATAGCTACTTCTTCTTCACATAATGTTAATACAGCATCATCAGATTCTTTCATTAAGGTACTATCTTCACGGTTAGTTATTGAAACTGTGAATATACCATGTTCTTTAGCTTTATTCATTGCTGCAACAGTATCTGATGTTTCTCCAGATTGAGATGTTAAAATTACTCCTATATTACTGTCTTTCTCTAAATATTGATTATGACAAAATTCATATCCAGTTTGCACATCAATATTTATTGTAGATATTGATTTAACAGCATCACATATAGTATAACATGTGGAAATAGAACTTCCACAACCTATAAGAAAAATCTTATCAAAACTACTAAATTTATCTGCTATTTCTTCTAAATGTTCCTTCTCTGATTCAATTGTTCGTCTTAAAGAATTTGGTTGATCCTGGATTTCCTGATACATTTCGTATTCCATGATAAATTATCTCCATAAAGTAATTAATAAATATTTTAGATGTATTAAAAAATTATTCTATTATTTTAAGTGGGTATTAATCTCTTAACAAGATATTTAAAAAAATTATAAACTCATTAAGATTAAAAAATAAATCCTATCATAGAATAATATTTTCTCTATCCTGATGTTAATTATTATAATTATGTTTTTTTATTTATTTATATTATTTCATTATAATCAAAGAAAATTTAACAAAAGATTTCTAATATAAAATAAAATCCTAAAAGAAAAAAAAGTAATTTTATTTTTCATTAAAATAAAATATCACCATTATTAATTTTTCTTGTCAATTGTATAATATCATAAATTTGTATAACATATACAATTAAAGATATAATCACAATAATATAAGCTGTTTCATTTATTGATATTGGATAAACCATGGTATATACAGCAGCTTTAATTGCCATATAAAAAAATAAAATTGGAAAGAATAAAAAGAATAAAATTCCTCTATACCACTGTTCTAAATAAAAATAACTAATTCCTGGAAGAAAAATTGCTAACAAAGCAGATATCTCAATCTTTTTATTTTTCTGTTTAAACTTATCTTTATTATTTTTTACGTCATTACGATCCAAATTTTCAGTATTATCTTTAATTAAGCTTAAGCCACAATTTTGACAATATTTACAATTTTCATCATTTTTAAATCCACAATTAGAACATCTAAGCATTTAAAATGCACATCCCATTAATTTTAACATAAAAATTACTTCTCTTCATTTAGTACATTCTTTATAAGTACCATATATTTGATATAAATATAAAAAAATGGCTATATCAAAACAAACACCTACAAATACATGATGTATCATATTGGTAAAATAAGCTACAGCTAACAATAAAATTTGACCAACTAAAAATGTTATTCCTTTACTTAAATCTTGAATATATAAATAGCCTGCTCCGGAAATAATAAAAGATAAAAAGACAGCAACATAAACATTACTACTTTTATTATTTAACTCTTGATTTTCATCTATTTTTATATTATTATCATTATGACCCTTACTTGTATCAATTTGTTTTTCTTCAAATTCTAATTCTTTTTCAGGATAAAGTGCATAATATAAATTTTTAAAGTCGTCAGTCTCTTGTTCTTCCAAATTTTTTATTTTATCCTCTTTTAAAAAAGTTTTATCCTCTGATTTTTCAGATCGTAATTCCTTCGAACAATTTATACAAAAAGATGCATCCTTAGGATTATCATAATCACAGTATTTACATTTAACCATATTCTTATAAACACTCCATAACAGTATTCCCATTTTTTTTGATAATAATAATAGTAATAATATATTTGTTTTAGTTATAATAAAAAATTATTTAAAAAAATAACATATTATTATATACAACAGGAACAGGTACAAAATAATGGAAATTAAAAATTTAAAAATAGGATATTTCATATCACGACCTAACAGATTTACAGTAGAATTTAAAGATAAATTGGGTAATATAGAACTTGCACATTTACATGATCCCGGACGATTAAAAGAACTTCTAATAAATAATACAGAAATACTTATAGAATACGTACCTAATTATAAAAAAACCAATAGAAAAACCAAATATAACATGATAGCAATAAAATATAATGAAAATTGGGTACTTCTTAATAGTGGTTTTCATAATAAGATAGTTGAAGAATTAATTATCAATAAAAATATTAAAGGATTAGAAAAATATCAAGTTAATAAAAGAGAATATACCCATGGAAAAAGTAGATTTGATTTTCTTTTATCTGATGAGAATAATAATCTTATGTTTCTTGAAGTAAAAGGATGTACTTTAGTTGTTAACAATCTAGCCAAATTCCCTGATGCTCCAACAACAAGAGGAACAAGACATGTACTAGAATTAACTGATATTAAAAAAAATGGAATAGAAAGTTCAGTTGTAATATTAATATTACAAAATTCAGCTAAAGAATTTACTCCAAATAAAGAAACGGATCCTGATTTTAGTAATGCATTAAAAGAAGCATATAAAGCAAATGTTAATATTTTTCCATTCCAAATGCTAACCGAATATAAAGATAATATATTATATTTAAAACCTAATAAATTATTACCTTTAGTATTATAATAAAATTAATATATAAATAATATCAATTAAGAAAATAATTGTATTTTTTTGAGAGGAGGTGTTCATATGAAAAAATGTGATAGATGTTATTTTGAAAATCCCGATGATGCTGAAAAATGTATAAATTGTGGAAAAGAGCTTCCAAAAGTAAGTATTCCCCAAAATAAAATAAACTTAGAAATCCAAGAATCTCCTTCAAAAAACTCTAATCAAATGGTTTTAAGAAAACAAGAAAAAAAACCTATTGAAAATAATAATATTGAACCAGAACTTAAACATGAAACAAATGATTATTATGTTGTTGAATATCGTGGAAAAGATAGTAATTCTTTAAATATGACTAAAAATATAGAATCAGAAAAAAGAAATAAAAATAATTTAGTTCAAAATAATAAGAATAATAATGAAATTACAAATAAATTTGAATATGAAGGATATTATAAACTTAACTTTAATAATCAACAACAGAATACTTCAAACATAAATATAGAAAATATTCCAAAACAAAACACAAAAATAAAAAAACCAAAAAAAATGTGGTTAACCCTATTATTAAGCTTGCTTTTTATTGGATTTGGACATTTTTATTTAGGTAAATATTTAAGAGGTTTAATATTTTTAGCATTTGCATTAATAACTGGATATTTAAGTTTAAAATATCATGATTTTATATACATATGGTTAATGATAAGTATATATCAAATAATCGATGCAGCTTTATGTTGTGAAAGAATAAATAAAAGTTTATAAAATAAAAAAAAGTACTAAATTAAAAATAAGAAAAATAAACAAATAGATTAATTTAAAAAGAGGAAGTGGTATAATGATGAAATGCCCAAATTGTGGTAAAATAAATCCAAATTCATACGTTTGTATTTATTGTGGAACTAGTTTAAGTAAATTTGATTCCAATGATGATGTAATTAATATTACTGCTGAAAAAAGTGATGATGCTTCATCTGAAAATATAAATAAAAATAGTAATCAACAGAATAAATATCAAAAACAGTATGAACAGCAAAATTATCAACAAAATAAAATAAATCAAAATAATAACTATAATTCAAATCAACAAAATTTCCAACAATCACAAGATACTAAACCAATGAATAAAAAAAATAAAGCTGTAACCTTTGTTTTATCATTCTTTTTACCAGGTATTGGATATTGTTACATTGATAAATGGGCTGAAGGCTTAATTATATTTCTAATTGAAATATTTTTATTTTGCATATTCTGGTTAATATTCCCAATATTTATCAGTTTTGTAATTTGGTTATATTCTTTAATTGACTCATATAATAAAACAGAACAATATAATAGGGGTTACTCTATTTAAATCTGTTATAAATTATTCTTTTTTTTAATTTTTTAAAATATAATAAAAACTCATTTTTAATACATTTAATATATATTCACTGATTATATTATATGAAAATAAAATATCTATTTAAATAAATTAAGTAAGTCTTATAATAAAAGATAGATAATAACATAACTTCAAGAAAAATTGAAATAAATTAGTATATTATTATAATATAATTATTAGAATATTTTGATTTTATAATAATTCTTTTCTCTTTTACAAAAAAAATGTAACATTTTAGTTTAAAATAAGTATAAATGATTAATATAATAAAAAATAGAATATTATACAATATTAAAATATAATTCCATTCAATTATATCTAATCATTTAATATAGGAGATATTCACATGACAAAATGTCCAAATTGTGGTTATGAAAATAATGATTTAACTTTTTGCATAAAATGTGGAAAAACATTGCATCCAACACCAAACAGTAAAAAAGATAATATAAAGTCAGAAAATAACCCAAAGAAGAATGATATCAATAAGAACAACCCTAATGAAAATAATAAACAGATGAACGAAAATGATAATCAAAAAAATATAGATACTACAGAAAATAATCAAATAAATTACGAGAATAACAACCAAGACATGATGTACAATCAACAATATTCCAATGATTATCCAAACTATCAAGAAGATAACTATAATAACCCTAATTATTACCAAAATCAGTACAATTCACCTGATTCTTATGTTCCCGATCAATATTATAATCAATATGGACAACCATATAATCAAAAAATCAGGAATAAAGATAAATGGATTGCATTAATTCTAGCAATATTTATACCTGGTTCAGGACATATGTATCTTGGTAAATGGCTTAAAGGTGTTGTAATATTTTTTATTGAATTATTTACAGGACTAATCGTATTATTCTCATTATTCTTACCAATGCTACTTATTGCATTTGCACTTATTCAAATGTCTATTGCTGGTTTAATATATCTAATTGTATATTTATACCAAGTTTATAATGCTTATACAACTACTGAAAGAGTAAACTATGGTTTAACTTAAATAATTTCATTCTTTTTTTCTTTTATTACTTATAACTCTAATTCAGATAGATCCAATTTAGCATACATATATAATAAAAAGTATATAAAATAATATGTATACATATAAATAATAAAAATAAATTAATTGAGAACATAAGATAACAACTTTTATTCGATAATATCAAATAAAAAGAATATCATAAATATTTATAACAAAATATAAACTATGATTTGATATAATGGCAAGTAGAATCAAAGAGGGGTATAACTTATTTAAAAATAATGCTGTAGAAATTGAACATTATGAAGAGGATCATATAATATTTAGAGTAAATAATAAAAAAAATAATGATTATTACCTTGTATCAATGTTGTATGGTTATTGGAACTGTGATTGTCCAGATTACCAGTATAGAAACCAGAGAGAACCTGGAAGTTTTTACTGTAAACATTTACAAGCAGCTCAATTTAAACTCCTTGACCTTCTTAAAGATTCAGATTAAAATAATTACTTAATAAAAAAATAGGGAATATAATATGAAAATAGAAGATTATTTAAAACCATGTCCAGAATGTGGTTCAAAAGACAAAACACAACACAGAGATTTAGATACTGAATTTCATGCTTATGGATCTAGTGGTGAATTAAAATGCAGTAATTGCGGTTACATATTTAAAACTAGAGATCAAATGATAGATGAAAGAAGAGATTCTGAAGGAGAATAAAAGAATGATTGTAAAAGATTTTTGTATGTATTGTGGTGCATGTGCAGGAGTTTGTACAGAGAATGCAATTGATGTTCAAGAAATAAAAATTGTTATTGATGAAGAAAAATGTACTAAATGTGGTTCATGTGTAAAAGTATGTCCAATGGGTGCATTAGAATTAAAATAGAGGAATAATAATGAATATGGAAACGGATATATTAGTAGTTGGAGCAGGACCAGCAGGATCATTAGCAGCAAAACATGCTGCATTACATGGAGCTAATGTAATTTTAATAGATAAAAAATCTGAAATTGGATCTCCTAAAAGATGTGCTGAAGGAGTTTCTAAATCTGGACTTGAAAAAATTGATATAAAACCAAATCCAAGATGGATTGCAAAAGAAAATAGTGGAGTTAGATTAGTTGCTCCTGATCAAACAAGTGTATGGTTAACTAATGAAATTGTAAAACTTCCTGAAGCTGGATATGTTCTTGAAAGAAAAGTTTTTGATAAACATATGGCAATGGACGCTGCTCGTGCTGGAGCCAAAATTATGGTTAAAACACGTGCTACTGGATTAGAACGTACATTGAATGGTATAACATTAACTGCAGAACATATGGGAGAAGAAATTAAAATTCATACTAAAATTGTAATTGCAGCTGATGGTCCAGAATCCCGTGTTGCTAGATGGGCTGGTATAAAATCAGAATTACCTTTAAAAAATATGGAATCTGCAATACAATTTGAAATGGCTGGAGTTGAATTAGATGATGATTCTTGTATTGAATTATACTTTGGTTCAGTAGCTCCTGGTGGATATGCATGGATTTTCCCTAAAGGAAAAGATATAGCTAATGTAGGATTAGGAGTTTTAAAAGATAAAACTGATAAAACAGCTTATGAACACTTATTAGAATTTATTAAAACATGCCCTGAAACAAAAAATGCACAACCTGTTGAACTTAATGTTGGTGGAGATCCAGTAGGTGGACTTCTTAAAGAACGTACTGGAGATAACATTCTTGTTATTGGAGATGCAGCAGGATTTGTAAATCCATTTACTGGTGGTGGAATTAATAGTGCACTTGAATCAGGAGTATATGCAGGAACTGTAGCTGCTGATGCTATACATAATGGAAACTATAAAAAAGATAGTTTCAAAGAATTTATAAAATTAACTGAAGAAGAAATTGGTGAAAATTATAAAAAATATGCTAAAGCAAAAGAATATTTATTAACATTAGATGATGATGAACTTAATAAAATTGCTGAAGAATTTAATAAAACAGAGTTTGAAAAAGTAAGTCCAAAAGAACTCTTAAAAGTACTAATTAAAGTATCACCAAAAGCTCTTTTAAAATTAGGAAAAATATTCTAATTTATTAAAATTAACCTCCATTTAAACTTTTTTTTATAATAATTGGAATTGATATAATATGAATAATGTAAGAATACCATGTATAACAGAATTATCTTTACATAGACCAGAAGTAACTAGATGGCAACAACGTATGAACTTATTAGAACCATTTAGTGATACTATAGTAGTATTACCATGTAGTATGAAAAAACCATACTCTCAATCCAAATCACATACATTATTCAGAAAATACACTAAAGGATTACAAGAAGTAATATTAACATCCCCATTTGGTATATGTCCTAGAGAAATGGAAAAAACTTATCCAATACAATCATACGATGCATCAACAATTGGAGATTGGTCTGATGAAGAAATAAAAATGGCTGGTAAATGTATAAAAGAATATGCAAAAAATCATAAAGTAATTGCTCATGTATCTGGAGGATATAAAAATGCATGTGAAGAATATCTTACCAATGTAGTTTATACTTGTGAAGATGATAATACCCGATCTTATGAATCATTAGAAAATCTTAAACAGGAAGTAAAAAAAGCAGATAAAGTAGCAAAAAATAAACATAAAATACATGATTTACAATCAATTGCTCGTTATCAATTTAATACAAAAAAAGCTGATAAATTAATTCCTGAAAATACAAAAACATCAGGTAAATTTAATACGCGTATATTAGTTGATAAAGAACAAATTTCAACTTTACATTTTGAAACTGGATTATACACACTTAATTTACCAGCAGGTGAAATATTAAAAGAAGAAAAAATCAATAGAGTATTTGTAGACTTTGATCTTAAAACAAATACAGTATTTGCTCCAGGTATAAATAAAGCTGATGAAAATATAGTACCTGAAGATGAAGTTGTTGTTATAAAAGATGATACTGTTGTTGGTGTGGGTAAAGCTATGATGAATGGAAAAGAAATGATCAAATCTAGCAAAGGAATTGGTGTAAAAATCAGACATAGATTAAAATAAAATCATATTTTTTTATTTCATAAATTAAAAAAATAGAAAATCATTATATAAAATAAATATATAATTATTATTAAAGTACAGGAGAAAAATAAAAAATGTCAGAAGAAGAATTAAAAGAATCAATTAATAAAAAATTACGAGCAATTGCAGATCCTCACATGGGTATAAGTATTGTAGATATGGGATTAGTAAAAGAAATAAATGTAGATGAACCAAACAAAAAAGCAAATATTACTATAACCCCTACAAACCCTGGATGTATGAGTGTTGCTAACATTGCAATGGCTGCTAAAATGGAAACAGAAAAAGTTGAAGGAATTGACAAAGCAGAAGTAACCGTTGTAGATCATATGATGGCTGAAACCATTAATAAAATGGTTAATGAATAAATTATATTTTTTAACTATTTTTTTTTAATTTTTTTAAATAACAGTAAAGTATATATATTAAAAGATACTAACATATTAGTAGTTACTGTAAAAGTAAATAACTATTTTTAACATTTGTATAAGGGCGCGTGGCTCAGCTTGGTTAGCGCGCACGGCTGATAACCGTGAGGTCCTGGGTTCGAATCCCAGCGTGCCCACTAAATATAAAATTCTATTTTTATTAGTATTAATTTTGTAAATTATTCTATATATTCCAAGATAATTTTTTGACAATTTAAATAATAATATTAATCTTAATATATATAAACAAAAATTGATTTTATTCCATATAAAATAAATGTTTTTACATGATATAATAAGCAATCCACATAATTATATTAATATAAACAACTATCATTTATTACAATGAACAAATAATAACACAAAACTATAAGAATATATACTAAGAATGATATCTAAAAAAATATGGATTTATAGAGATATCCTAAAAAATATAAAAAAATAAAAAGGAATATTAACCCATTAAATCAATAAAATAAGCCTAATTAACAATATTTTAAATATCGACAAACATATATATGTAACTGAAAACATATTATTTTATTGGAGCAATGGTAAAATTTAGGTTATAAAACTCACCCATATTTTACCTTATTTTTTAATAAAAATTTTCTATTTTTACATAACTTTATCAAAATTTTTTCAAACAATATTTTACATAACTACTAAAAAAAAATAATAATAATTTGAAAAAATCGTATTTCAATTTAAATCATAACACTTTTTTATTCTATATACAGAAGATATAATTCCGCCAATAAGAGTAATATAAATAATAATCTGAATTATAAATTCTACTACAAATGGAATAAAACTATAAAAAACACAAATTATTCCAGGAATAATAAAACATATAATTGAAACAGATTTACCCAATTTATCAAAAACAAATATATGCTCTAATGAATTAGTACTATGTAATTTAGCATAACGTGAAGTTAAAATAAACTCAACAAATTTTAATACAGAAAAAATTAAAAACCACAATGGTAAAACTTCACAATATATTAATACAATATCGGCAGATACAACAAAAAATAAATCAGCTAAAACGTCTAATCTTGCTCCAAAATCAGTTGCATTATTAGTTCTTCTTGCAATATTACCATCTAAAATATCAGTCAACATAATGATAATAAATAAAAGAAGAGGTATTATAAAATTAGTTGCATTATGGGTAAATGATATATAAAGCATAAAACTGAATATCAGTGAAAAGATTATTCTTAAAATTGTAATAAAATTAGGGATTTGTTTTAATAAGTTATTATTCATAAATATACCAACGTTAATATAAAATAGGTTAATAAAAAAATAATTCTATTTTTATATTTAAAACTAAAAATAAATAAAACTATTTTATACCTTTGACTTACCATTAATCAATATCAAATTCTATTTTAAATCCAGCTCCTTCAGAATCCATAATAGATAATGTACCACCAATTTGAAGAGTAAGATTAGAAACCACAATTAAACCTAAACTTGAAAGACTATTTAAGTCAAAATCATCAGGTAATCCAATACCATCATCTTCAAGTGTTAAAACACCATGATTACCGGATGTTTCAAATTTAATATAAATATTTCCATCTTTACCATCAGGAAAAGCATATTTCATAGTATTAGTTACAAGTTCATTTATGATAAGTCCCAATGGAATAGATTTTTCCATATCTAAATCTAAAGGTTCCATATCTAAATGTAATTTAATATTTGATTCATATAATTCAAATAATGCAGTGACTAATGAATGAGTATAATCTTTCATATTGACTTCTGATAATGAAGCTGATCCATATATTTTCTCATGTATAAGTGCCATGGCATATATACGGTTTTGAGTTTTGAGCAAAATATCTCCAGTATCAGAGTCATAATTCATATTCAAATTAATTAAGCTTAATATAATTTGTAAATTATTTTTTACTCTATGATGAACTTCACTAAGTAATATTTCTTTGTCTTTCAAAGCAGTTTTTAATTGACTCTGATACTCCATTTCACGCGTAATATCTTGATTAAAACTTATGAGATCAACAAAATTACCTTCATCATCATATTCATGATGCATGATAGTTCTAATATATTTAATATTACCTTTACCTGTTTTTACCCTTTGAACAAATTCAACATTAGGATTTGATGGAGAAAGTGAACCCATAGATTTTCTTCTAAGTTCTAAATCTTCATCTATTACAAAACGTTCAATTATATTAACTGTATCTTTTACATAATCTTTTTGATTAATTTCAAGTAAATCAAATACTTCAGGAGTCCAATTAGAATAATCTAAATTTGTAGAATAACCCATAGCTGTTTTACTAGCATTTTGAATCCTATTTAAATTGTCTCTTAATTTTAAAGTCTCATCCAATGCTTCTTTTAAATCATTTTCTCTTTCTACTTGTTCAGTTATATCCTCATAAAAATTGATACGTTCAATTTCATTACCTTCTTCATCATAATCACATACAATATAACATTTAATATAGGCAATTTCGCCGTTACCATTTATAAGACGTTGCATAGAAGTTTCTTCAGGATGAGAAGGAGAACATTTAGCATATGCTTCACTCCAATTATTTAAATCTTCTTCCAAAATTAATTCTACTAAACCACCATGATAATCTTTATATTTTTCAGGATCCAATTTTAAAGTTTCAAAAGAAGGTTCTGTCCAATCCAACGTTCCTTTATCATTACTAAAACTCATACCTGTTTTACTTATTTTTTGAATTTTTTCTAAATTATTTCTTAATCTTAATGATTCTTTTAATGCCTTTTTTAAATCCATTAAATATAACTGCTCATCAGTAACATCCTGATAAAAACAAACAATCGTTTTAGGTTTATTATTTTCATATTTTACCCTAATATAACAATGTAAATATTTTATATTTTCATCAGTCGTATTTATTCTTACAATATAATCTATAAAATCATTTTCTGGATTTAATTTCCCATAACTTTCCTGTACAATCGGTTTATCTTCATCAATTACAAATTCCCAAGTAATATCTCTATTTCTATCTTCTGGAAGTGGGTCACGTTCTAATAATTTATATAATTGAGGTGAATAAATATATTTATTATCCATTACATATGCTGAACCAGTACTACTTACAGATTGAACAAATTCCATATTGTCCTGTAAAAATAAAGCTTCTTCCGTTTTCTTTTCAACTTCTCGTCTATTTAATTCTTGTTCTGTAATATCATTATAAATAGCTAATACAGCTGGTCGACCTTCATAAATAATATAATTTCCATAAAGAATAAAATAATGGAAAAGTTTACCATCTTTTTTAACTTCAAGGGGAAGTGTATATGAAAATATTTTTCCATCTAAAATCTTTTTAAGAGTATCATTTATTAACTTAGTTGAATCATCCACTAGTCCGGTATAACCAACTTTCTTACCAATAACATCATCATAACTTTTATGTCCATATAACTCTAAATATTTCTTATTAACTTTAACAAAACGACCATCTTGAACAATTACAATACCATTTATATCATTGTCAAAAAGTTTATTTTGCTGTAATGATAAAGAAACATAATCTTCTTCATCTTTACCTACTAAGTATACAAAATCACCAACTTTCATTATTTTGACACCTAAACGCCTATGAAGAATATTATTTTCATAATACTCAAAGTAGAATATTTGTTTTTGTCCACTATTATAAACATTTCTCATTACATTTATCATTAAATCATTTTTTTCAAAATATAAAAAAACTTCAGATACAGGAACACCTTTAATCTTATTTAAGTCAAAATATAAAGAATTTAATAAAGATTCATTTAAAAATGAAATATAGAAATCATTAGAATCTTTAACGGGTGAGTATACTCCTATTTTATAATCTAAATTATTTAAAAGTTCTTTTGTATCTTTACCAATATCTACTACATCTTTTACTTGTTTAAATGTACGATTTTCAAAACTTTCCATAAATTTAAATCTATCTATTTCCCGTAAATTTTCATCTAAAATAACCATTTCCATCTTAATGACACACCCTACAATACTATTTTAATAAGAAATTATATTTAGTAATTATTTATATAGTTTTTTATTAGTTAAACTTAATTCTAATTTCAAATCAGAATAACAATTTCATAACCTGATTTTTTTTTATAAATTAAAAATTCCCCTTTTTATATCAACTTAATTCATCATTCCTATTTCTGTTTATTTATATTTTTAATATATTTTAGTTTAACTTAAAATAAAGTTATTTTTTTAGTGTTTTAAAATTTCAATAATGAATACGGAATATTAAATAATTTTATACAGCATACAAAATATTTAACTTTTAAAACTATATTTTTTTCTTATAAAGAAGTTTATATTGGATATAGTAAGATATAAAAATGTTTTACAATCCTATTTGCAATATTATCGAAAAAAAAATAAATTTTAATTGCAAATTATTCTATTAATATATATAAGCAAAATGATATATAAATTTATATTTTTATAGCTTTAATTTAAAAATAGACCCTTATCTATATGACTATTTTAATTGAAATATATGAAAATATTTTTTATTAAAATAAAAAAATGTTAAAAAAAAGAATTTAAATATATACTTATTAAAAAAAAGTTAATAATTGAAGATGTATTCTATTCTATTTCATATAGAATAAATTACTTTTTCTAAGTTCATCTTCGAAATATCTACTTTTCTTATCTAATTTCTCTTTGATGATTACTGAGATAATTATTGCAGCTATTGGGAATATTAATAATCCACCAAGGCTGATTAGATAATTATTTAATATTACTCCACTTAATGATTCACGTAGAATACCCATACCGTAAGTTAATGGTAAATAAGGGAATGCATCTTTAAATAATGTACTTACTACTTGTACTGGGTAAATACCACTTGTTCCAGATATTTGGAATACAAGAATAATTATTGAAAGAGCTTTACCTACATTACCAAACAGCGATACTAATGAATATACTATTACCATACAAGATAAACTTGTCATAATAATCGATATTAAGAATAATAGTGGATTATTCATTGTTACTCCCAACATACATAAACCTGTGAAAGTTACACATGATTGTAATGTACCCATTATCATAAATAGACCCATTTTACCGAAGTATCTTTCAGTTGGTGTATAATCTTTTTCTTCACCTTTAACTGGTTGCATACTTAATAATGCTACAAGTATTATACAACCGACCCATATAGATAATGTTGTATAGAACGGTGTTATCGCATCCCCAAAAGTATCTGAATCATAGTAACTGTATTTAGACATTGTTACTGGTGAATAGAAATAATTCTGTGCTGCTTGCATAGTTGATTGCTGTGATACTGATGTTGTTGTTCCATTTGAAGTAGAAGCATTTTGTGTAGCAGTTTGTTGGGCTAATGCTTGTTGATTTGCAGAACTTGCATAATTTTTAGTGTATAAACTTTGAACAACTTCATCATTTATTTTAGTATTAACTTTATCTGCTGCATTTTCCGTTATTTTCATTGCTACTGGACTTAATTTTTCATTGTTAATATATTCCAGTTGTGCTTGTTGTGGTTGAGCTGTATTAATTGATAATATTTTTTCTGTAAAATCACTTGGTATTACTATTGCCGAATAATACGATCCGTTTTGTATGCTATCTCTAGCATCATCCTCATCCATATATACCCAGTTAAAATTGTTATCATCATCTAATGCATCAACTACTTTTTGTCCATAGTTGTATGTGGTTCCATTAACTGTAACTGGATTATCATTATTTACTATAATAAAATCCATTTGATCAGTATTATTATATGGATCCCAACATGCATCAATATTTAAAACTGAATATAATGAAGGAAGAACGATGAGAGCTGTTATCACTATTAATACCACAGGGTTTTTCATAGTGGCCTTTAAATCATCTTTAAACAACTTAATTACATTCTTAATCATTATATCATCTGTTATTATTAAAATATATTAAATTTTTATTAAAATTATTATTTAAATTAATTCTCTGTATTATTTTTATTAAATTATTGTTATTATTGAAAAATTTCATAAAACAGAAAAAAATAATGGTTTATATTATTATTTTAATTGTTTTGTACTAAATATAATAGCATATTTATGCTTGATATTATGTATATTTTACTAGATATATATATTTTTATACATATAATATAAAATATCTAATTAAACAAAAAGTAGTTATATCTATTAAATAAAAAATAATAATATATAAAGAAAGATATAGTACAAATTTATAAAAATTAAAATCATAAATAAATTCATATAAAAAGGGAGGAATGAATTGTAATGTGTATAGCAGCACCAGCAAAAATAGTTGAAATTAATAATAACGTAGCTACCTGTGATTTCGGAGGAGTAAAACAACAAGCAAAATTAGATTTAGTAGAAGCAGGAATTGGTAGTTATGTACTTATACATTCAGGATATGCAATAGAAGTTTTAACTGAACAAGCAGCAAAAGAATCTTTAGCAGCTTGGGATGACCTTATGGCAGAACTTGAAAATGAATAAATACTTTTTTCCTAAATTTTTCTTTTTTAAAAAAAAATAAATATAAATTTCTACTTTTAAATTATTTAATAGAAACCTTTGAAACTCCATCTATTTTTAATAAATCTTGTAACAATTCGCCCGTAACTGGTTTATCAGTAATAACAGTTATACTAGGATCATCATTCATGTCAGGATCACTAGCATATGCTTGTCTAATACTTATATTTTCTTTTACTAATAATTCACATACTTCATTAAGTATACCTGGTTTTTGTCCACTTCCTTCTATTTCTATTACACCAATATTTAGAATATTTGATATATTTGTTAATAATGGACCTGCAGGGTTTATATTCATAAAAATTTCTTTTAGTTCTTTATCTTTAGTTATTGTATCTATTGTAGATTTTACAACTCTTCTATCAACATTTATAGATTTAGCTAACGAGACTGTATTTATTTCAACATCTTTACAATATACTTTCTTATCTTCATCAACTCTTAATCCTAATTCTAAAATTTTTTGAATAACTTTTTGTTGAGCTGGATATTTATTAAATTTATTAATTGTTTCTTTCCACATAATTTACCTCTATACTTCTTTTATGTTTTGTATTATATAAGTATTTAATGTATAGATTTATACAGCAAAGCTTTATATAGTACATCAAAGTAAGTATAATATAGAAAGACAAAATTGTACAAAAGAGGATAACATGAAAAGAAGTGAATGTTTTTGGCGAACTTAAAAAATTAATTAAGGAAGAACCTACAACAATACCAATAAAAATAAAAAGTCCATTCAAATTATTTAAAAACTTATATTATAACTATAAAGATGCATTTTTACTTGAATCTATGGAATCAGATAGTGGATTATCAAGATATTCCATCATAGGCTTTGATCCTGTAGCTAAAATAAAAGCACATGATCATATTGTAACAGTAACTCAAGATACTGGTGAAACAGAATATGAGTCTGAAAATCCATTAATCGAATTAAAAGAATTAACAGATAAAAAATTTGAACAAAAAGGATTTCGTGGTGGATTATTAGGATATGTTTCCTATGAATCAATAAAATACATAGAAAATGTTCCAACACATAAAAGTTTATATCCTGATTTCGAATTTGGATTATTCTTAGACTGCGTAGTTTACGATAGAATAAATAACACATGTGAATATGTAACATTACATGAAGATAGACATGAGTTAATAGAAAAATTTTACAACGAAGAACATACTAATGGAATATTAGAGTTTAAAAAAATTAGAGAAGATTTTACTCAAGAGGAATATGAAAAAACTGTATTAGATACTAAAAAACTAATTAATGAAGGTGAAATATTTCAAGCAGTAATATCAAATTCTGAAAACCTAATTATTAAAGGAAGTAAACTACCATTATATGAACATTTAAGAAAAATAAATCCATCACCATACATGTACCATATAAAACTTGGTGATAGGGAAATAATAGGTTCTAGTCCAGAAATGTTAATGAGATTAGAAGAAGGAATAGTAGAAACTTATCCTATAGCAGGAACAAGACCTCGTGGTGAAACTCCTGAAGAAGACAAAGAACTTGAAAAATCATTACTTACAGATAAAAAAGAATTAGCAGAACATTTAATGTTAGTTGATTTAGCAAGAAATGATGTAGGAAAAATTAGCCAAATAAATTCTGTAGAAGTACCTGAATTTAATCAAATTAGAAAATTTTCACATGTACAACATATAGTAAGTCATGTAACAGGAAAATTACAGGAAGATAAAGATGCTGTTGATGCATTTATGTCATTATTCCCTGCAGGAACTTTAAGTGGTGCACCAAAAATTCGTGCAATGAATATTATACATGAAAAAGAAAATTTTGCAAGAGGTCCTTATGGTGGAGCAGTAGGATATTTTTCAACTAATGGAAATGCAGATTTTGCAATAACAATTAGAACTTTAACAACAAATAAAGATCTAGCTGAAATTCAAGCAGGTGCAGGAATTGTATATGATTCTGTGCCTACTTCTGAATATAAAGAATGTGAGAAAAAAAGACAAGCAATTGTATCTTCATTAAAAGAAGCTACTTCAATGGAGGAAAAATAATGATCTTAATTATAGATAATTATGATTCCTTTACATATAATCTATATCAACTTATTGGAAAATTTTCATCAGACATTACTGTTATAAGAAATGACAAAATAACTGTAGATGAGATAAATGAATTAAATCCATCACATATAATTATTTCTCCAGGTCCTGGAAATCCAACAAATAAAAAAGATTTTGGAATATGTAAAGAAGTTATACAAAAATTTAATAATATTCCAATATTAGGAGTTTGTCTAGGACATCAAGGAATATTTTATTCATACGGTGGAAAAATAAAAAAATCAACACCAGTTCATGGTAAAAAAGATAGTTTAACTCATGAAAATTCTATGTTATTTAAGAATGTTCCTAATGAAATAGATATAATTAGATATCATTCATTAATATGTGATGATACATATATACCAGAAGATATAAAAGTAACAGCTTATACAAAAGACAATATAATAATGGCAATTGAACATAAAAAATATCCAACTTATGGTATTCAGTTCCATCCAGAATCAATAGGAAGTTCATATTCAGAAGAAATAATAAAAAACTTTCTTGAAATTAAAAGATGATTAAAATGGATGTTATAAACAACATTATCAACAACAAAAAGAAAAGTCTTGAAATATCAAAAAATAAATTACCATTAGAAAAAATAAAAAAAGAAGTTATAGATAAACAATCAACTAATGATAAAAAATTCAGATTTCAAGAAGTTCTAAAAGATAATTCATATACTAAACTTATAACTGAATTTAAACCTGCATCTCCTTCCATGGGTGATATAAGTCATATGGATATTAAAGATGTTATATCAATATATGATAAAGAAAATGTTGATATGATTTCTATATTAACTGAAGAATCTTACTTTAAAAGTAATCTTGAAAACTTCAAAAAAGCTACAAAAATAACAAATAAACCATTGCTACGAAAAGATTTTGTTATAGATGAATATATGATTTATGAAGCTGTTAATAATAATGCAAGTTGTGTTTTATTAATTAGTAATATTTGTCCGGATATAGAAGAATATTTAGGATTATGTAATGACCTTAAAATAGATGCTCTTGTAGAATGTCATACAAAAGAAGAAGTTGAAAAAGCAGGAGATTATGGTTCAAAAATAATTGGTATTAACAATAGAAATCTGAATGATTTTACAATAAACCTTGAAACAACAAAAAATTTAAGAAAATATGTAAAAGGATATTTAATTTCAGAAAGTGGAGTAAAAACTCCTGAAGATGCTAAATTATTAAAAAGTTATGGTGCAGATGCCATATTAATCGGAACAAGTGTACTAAATAATGAAAATAAAACAGATATTGAAAAGTATATTAATGAACTTACAAAAGTACTCAAAAACTAATTAAGACAGGAGGTATTGGATATGACTGTAAAAATCAAAGTATGTGGTATGACCGAAAAAAATAATGTTAAAAAATTAGAAAAATTAAATGTAGATCATATAGGATTTATAAATATTCCTAGATCAAAAAGAAATATATCTATGGATGAAATAGAAAATATGGAAAAACAAATGTTAGATAAACAGGTATCAACATTAGTTCTAGAACCAAGTAATCCCTATGATGTTATTATGAAAATTAATAGAGCTGAAATCTCAAATGTACAATTACATTCACTCAATATTTTTGACATACGATATATCCATTGGTTAAACCAATACCATTCTGGTAAATATATTAATATAACAAAAGCTATAGGAATTACTGATAGGATAACTAAAGAAAAAGAAAAAGAATTAATAGAATACAGTAAAAATGCAGATAATATAATATTAGATTATCAAAAAGATGGATTAACTGGTGGTACAAATACCACAATCCCAATCGAAACAGCTATTAAAGCTGCAAAAATAATTAAAAATACAGAACAAAAAACAGATGTAATACTTGCAGGTGGTTTAAATCTTGAATATCTTGAAGAAATTCAGGACAAATTATATCATTTTGATATGATTGATTTAAATAGTGGTGTTGAAGATAAACCTGGAATTAAAAACATGACACAAATTAAAAAAATAGTACAACTAGCACGTGAATAAATAAAAAGGATGATAATATGAAATATGATGGAAAATTTGGAAAATATGGTGGAATATTCGTACCAGAACTATTAATTCCCGCTATTGAAGAACTTGAAGAAGCATTTTATAAATACAAAGATGATGAAGGATTTCAAAAAGAATATAAACACTATTTAAGAGAATTTGCAGGTAGACCAACAGGATTATATTATGCTGATAACTTATCAAAAGAGCTTGGTTGTAATATTTATTTAAAACGAGAAGACATGTTACATACTGGAGCACATAAAATAAACAATACAATTGGTCAAGGATTATTAGCAAAATATATGGGAAAAACCAGATTAATAGCTGAAACTGGAGCAGGTCAACATGGAATAGCAACAGCAGTTATTGGTGCTAAATTAGGATTAGATGTACAAGTATATATGGGATCAAAAGATGTTGAAAGACAAAAACTTAATGTATTCCGTATGGAATTATCTGGTGCTGAAGTTGTACCAGTAGACATTGGTTCTAAAACTCTTAAAGATTCAATTAATGAAGCTTTCCGTAATTGGATTTCTACACTTGACACAACCCATTATTTAATTGGTACTACAATGGGACCTCATCCTTATCCAACAATGGTAAAATATTTCCAAAGTGTTATTGGTAAAGAAGCAAGAGAGCAAATTTTAGCAATTGAAGGAAAACTACCAGATACAGTGATCGCATGTGTTGGTGGTGGAAGTAATGCTATGGGTATATTCAGTGGATTTATAGATGATAAAGAAGTAGATCTCATAGGAGTTGAAGGTGGAGGCGAAGGAGTCGAAACTGATAAAACTGGTGCTACTATTAGTAAAGGAACAGATGGAGTATTACATGGATCCTTATCTATTGTATTACAAAATGATGAAGGACAAATAAATGAGGCTAGTAGTGTATCTGCAGGCTTAGATTATCCTGGTGTTGGACCAGAACATGCATATTTAAATAGTATTGAAAGAGCTCAATATGTACCTATAACAAATGAAGAAGCTTTAGATGCTTTCCAAATATTATGTAAAACAGAAGGTATTATACCAGCACTTGAAAGTTCTCATGCAGTTGCATATGCTATTAAATATGCTAAAAGAGAAGAAAATAAAGGGAAAACTATTATTGTAAACTTATCTGGTCGTGGAGACAAAGATATGTTTATTGTAGCTAAAGAATTAGGGGTGGAAATATGAACAAACAATCATACAAAGAAGTATTTGAAAAAGCCAAAAATAATGATGAAGGGATATTCATACCATTTATTGTTACAGGAGATCCTGATTATGATACATCTATGGAAATAGCAAAAACTTTGATAGATAATGGTGCTGATGCATTAGAGATTGGATTTCCATTCTCAGATCCTGTTGCAGATGGAAAAACTGTTCAAAATTCAGATTTACGAGCATTTGAAAGTGGAATGACTATTAAAAAATCTTTTAAATTTCTAAAAGAATTAAGAGAATATACAGATAAACCATTTGGATTATTATTATACTATAATTTAATATACAAACATGGAATTGATTCATTCTACAAAAAATTAAGTGAGATTGGAGTTAATGCAGTGTTAGTTGCAGATTTACCACCAGAAGAAGCAAAAGATGCAATAAGTGCTGCTGACAAGTATGGGATAGAACAAATTTTTATTGTAGCTCAAACTACTAGTAATGACAGATTAAAAGAAATTACAAAAGTTGTAGGTGGATTTATTTATGTGGCTTCTGTTATGGGAACAACTGGTGCACGTACTGAAGTAGAACATGATTCAACTGATTTAATAAAAAGAGTAAGAGAACATACAGATATTCCATTATGTGTAGGATTTGGAATATCAAAACCAAAACATGTAAAACAAGTTTTAGATGCAGGAGCAGATGGTGCAATAACTGGAAGTGCATTAATTAATATCATAGAGGATAATCTTGATAATAAAGAAAAAATGATCCAAGATATTAAAGAATATACACAAGATATGAAAAAAGCTACAAAGAGGTAATGATATGATTCATGAAGTTTTAGACAGTCTTATAGATGATCAAAAAGATTTAACAATGAATGAAGCATCAAAATGTATGGATGAAATGATAACAGGTACATGTGATGATGCAACAATAGCAGCATTCTTAATAGCATTAAGAATAAAAAAAGAAACTGTTCCCGAAATTACTGGATTTGCAAAAACTATGAAAGAACATAGTGTTAAAGTAAATTTCAAACCAAATGAATACATGTTAGATACTGCAGGAACTGGTGGAGATACATTTAAAACATTTAATGTAACTACTGCTGCTTCTATAATTGCTAGTAGTGGTGGAGTTTTAATTTCAAAACATGGAAATCGTAGCGTAAGCAGTAAATGTGGTGGTGCTGACGTATTAGAAGCATTAGGTGTTAACATTGAAACTACTCCAGAACAAGTATCTAATTCATTAGAACATACAGGATTTGGATTTATTTTTGCACCAAAATATCATCCAGCTACAAAAAATGTAATGGGTTTAAGAAGAGCACTAAATACTCGTACAGTATTCAATATTCTTGGTCCTTTAACTTGTCCAGCAAACACAAATGCTCAAATAATGGGTATTTTTGATCCTGAATTTGTAGAACCTATAGCTGGCGTACTTGATAATTTAGGAATAAAACGAGCTATGGTTGTTCATGGATTTGATGAGAAAGGTAATACTGCAATGGATGAAATTTCTATTATTGGTAAAACAAAAGTTTCATTCTTAGATCATGGGAAAATAGAAACTAAATATATTACTCCTGAAGATTTTAATTGTACTTGTATTGATCCTAAATATATAAAAGCACCAGATACTATTGAAGATCATGTAAAAATTATAAAAGACATACTTAATGATAAATATGATACTAAGGCTGAAAAAGGAAGAATGGATTTATGTCTTATGAATTCTGCAAGTATGTTATACATTGCTAAAAAAGTAGATTCATTAGCTGAAGGTGTAGACGTTTCACGTAATTTAATCCAAGAAGGATTAGCTAAAGATCAGCTGACAAAAATTATAGAATATAGTACTGCAGAAGTATAAACTTCTGTTGATACAATCTAATCTACTTTTACTATTTTTATAGTCTAAAACAAAACAATTAATACTACTTATTTTCAAATTAAAAAAATTATTTAACCAATTTAATATATTGTATTTACTCATTACCTTATTTAATCAAATAATAACTAAACCTATTTTTAGATCATATTAACAACAAAGAATAATGAGAAAAAATAAATATAATAACAATATAATGATTTAAAAAAATAATAATGTTATACAAAAAAAACAAATGATTAATTTAGACGTGAAAAAATGGTTAATATAGTAATAATTGGTGCAGGTCCTGCAGGACGTTTTGCTGCAATGGAAGCTGCTGAAAAGGGTAATGAAGTTACATTAATTGAAAAAAGTCATATAGGTGGTAAATGTTTAAACCAAGCATGTATGGTTGTATGTTCCTTAAGTGACATAGCAAAACATGTACTTGCTGCTGAAAACTTTAATAAATTAGGTATTATAGAATCTCAACCCAAAGTTAATTTTAGTGTGGCAACAAAGCTTGTTAAAGATACTCAAAAGAAGATACATAAAATAATTACAGCAGAAACTGTTGAAACAGGTGTTAATTATGTTGTAGGTATGGCTACAATTAATCATGATAAAAAAGTAGTTTATGTAAATGAGGATGATGAGTATCCTTATGATAAATTATTAATATGTACTGGATCTAATCCATATATACCTTCTATTCCAGGTAGCGAAAATGCTTATACATATAAAGATGTATTAAATATAAAAGAGGTACCTGAAAAATTAGTTATCATTGGTGGAAGTTCAACTGCTGCAGAATATGCAGGTATCTTTTCAAGTCTCGGAAGTCAAGTTGAAGTATTATGTAGAAGTACCTTCCTTAAATCATTAAATGATACTGAAGCTGAAGAGTATATTGTAAGCAATTTACTTAAAAATACTATTGTCCATGAAAATACTAATATTGAGTCTATTACAGATAGTGGAGTTGTTACAAATCATGGTGAAATTAAAGGTGAAGTATTACTTGCTACTGGTGTAACACCAAATTCCAATATTGTAAAAGATATTGTAGATTTAGATGAAAAAGGAAACATAATTGTAAATAAATATATGCAAACATCAAATCCTGATATTTATGCTGCTGGTGATGTTATTGGTGGAATATTATCTACACCAGTATCTCGTATGGAAGGTGTTACAGCTATTTATAATATCATGGGAGAAAAAAGAGAACCAGATTACAGTGTAATACCATTAACTATTACATTACCATTTGATGTTAGTTATCTTACAGGAACTGATGTTTCTAGTACGGGATCTGAAGGAATGTTACCTGGAGCATCAGGTTCTGGTTCATTTTGGTATACTTTAGAAGGACGTACAGGTATGACCAAAACATTTATTGATATTGGTACAGGTAAAATTAATAACATATTAGCAATAACTCCTTCATCAAACATAGCATTACCTTATATGGTTAAAGCTATAAAAGATGGTGCTACTGCTTCTGACTTTAAAGATTTCTTAGAGATACATCCAACAACAGATGGAATATTTAAATTAATAGAATTCTTCAGTAGATTTAGTTAAAAAAAAGTTTGTAGGAGAAGATTTAGAAAATAATTTTTAATTATTATTCTTTTTTATTTTTTTTAATACTATTTATTATGAAATCCCCTATATAATCAGGAGTATTTATTATATCTACTGAATACTTATGGGCAGCTTTTTTCATTTCAGCATTATTATCTAATGCTTCAGTTACTTTTTCTGTAATATTATCTACATTACTTTCAAGTACAGCTCCATCAAATACAGATGCTAAATTATGATATCTACCATATTTTACACCTATTACTACAACAATTGGGATTTCACATGCAAGAGTTTCATGCAAAGTTAATCCATCATCAGTAGTAATTACAACATCCACTAATTTATACAAATCACTAATCCAATCAACATAACTTAAATTCATTATATTTGGATGATCAATTATACTGTTTAACTCATCTTTTAATGGATATCCAATCACAAAAATATTTACATCATCATTTTCTTCGGCATATTTACGTGCTGCTTTAGCCATACCATCAAATAATGTAGAACCAGATGAAAATAATACAGATGGTTTACTTGGATCATAATTATCCGGCAATCTTTTTAATGCTTCTTCTTTACTACCCTTAATAATATCTAGTACTATTGGAATGTATTGTCTTTCAACTACATGATCTGATTTTAAACTACCTTTTGTAAATAATGGTGATTCAGGTAATATTAAAGTATCATTCCACTTCATTGACATTTTTGTATCGGTTGGTGTTGCTACCATACCTACAGCAGGTAGTTTTGCCATTTTAGCACTTAAACATCCAATAACAGTACCCCCACCAAGTATACCAATTACACCATCAGCTTGCTCTTTTTTTAATAATTTAGATCCTTGACGTCCAGCACTTAATGTTTTAAGTCCTGCCTTAAGCAAAGATAATTTTGAAGCTGCATGTCCTCCAGCTGTTGGTATTGGATTAGTAAGCCAAGTCATGTCATGTCTTTTAAAGTACAATCCTTGTGCAGATTCATCCAACACAATTTTAGTTTCTACCCCTCTTTTTTCTAATATCTTAGAAGTATTATATGCTAAAACTGCATCCCCACCAATACCTCTACCTGTAACAAATAATAATAATTTCATAATCTATTCTCCTTTTTATATATAATATATACCATAATATAATATACTCCATTAAAATTACTATATAATATTATAATTTTAATTCTATAATTATTTTAGGTATACTAATTAAAAAAAGTATAATTTAAGATTCTAAAAATTATGAAATCTAAAAAAAAGTTTTATTTATTTTTAATTGATTATTATCTTTTAATATATGAATAATAATTAAATGATTATAAGTTAATATTTTTAATTTGATTTCATATAATATTTAAACTAAAAAAAATTATTAAAATACATAATACAGAATATTTCAATGGTAAAATTATTAAAATTTATAAAAAACAAACAAAGTATTGATAAATTTCTTAAAATAAATAGTTATAAAAATAGGATATTGTTCAAAAATTAATTAGGTAAAATATGATTAATTTTATTTTTAAAATGCTGAGTCCTCACCATTTATTAATGTATATTTAAGATAATATAATTCTAAAAAAATATTTTTTGGTGAGGCCTCAAATAGAATAAGAAAAAGAGTACTTAATGTACTTTAATCTTAATTATACAGGGTTTCCATCATCATCATAAACTTCTATGCATTCCCCTTTACAAGAATTCATTGCATCTTTATATTGTTCCATGTCTTCTACTTCTATTTCATCTACTTCATCTTCACGTTCTGAACCTATCATAGTTGCTTTATCATCATCATCAAATGTGAATAAAGTATCAGCAGTCTCTACGCAGGTACCGCACATTGTGCAATCTTCTCTTTCTAAAATTACTAAATACATATAAAAAACCTCTTTATTAATATGAATATATTGCTATTCTAATATTAAAAACAATTTCTATATAAATGTTTTGATTTTTTTTGAAATTTAAAAAAAGATTAAGCAAAAAGAATAATTTTAAATGAATATCCCGAATAAGAAGCTAATAAAATAGAATAATTTTTATAGATCATATTAAATAAAATAAGTATATGTAATCAATCAGAATAATGATATAAAATATATAAAAAATATTTATTTTTTAAAAATAGTACTAATTATAATATCATAATAATTTAAGAAAAAGATTCAATTTAAAAAAAAAGAATATTAAAAAGAATTAATTAGTTCAATAATTTCTTTTATCTAAAGAAGTTTGACTATGTTCTTCTTTTACAGCGTCATGTGCAAATGGATTATGAACTAATCTTCTTCCACCTAATTTTATTGATATAGAACTTTCTACAGTATATTCTTTATTTTCTAAGATAAGTTTTCTGAATAGATCACCTAATCCACCACCAGTTAATACATCCATAACAAAGTCACCAAATGTTGGATTTGCTATATGTAAATAATGTTCTAAATAATAAGTTAATGTTTCCTCTCTTAATTTTGCAATTATTATTGCAGTTAATAAGAATAATATTAACATTATTATGAATTCGATTGGATAGAATGCAGTAACAGATACGGATTTGGCTAATACAGCTGATACTAATGATAAACAAATACCAACAGCCACACCGAAGGAATGATTTCCAACTTCTCCCATCATTATATATCCAGAATAATCTTGTGAAGCATATGCAAGACAGATTAATAATAACAATACTGGTATAGTATAAGCAGCAGATCCCATGATTGCTAATACTGCAAATGAAAATACTGACATAATTATAACAACAGTACATGCAGTACCTGGTTGCATATCCGCAATATTAAATATTTGCACCATTAATGCAACTAATATTGCAACAGGACCCATTATTAAATAACCTAATATCATTACTACTAACATTCCAATACCACGGAAAAATTGACCTATATCAATTAAGGAAGTAATTTTTTTACGTCCAACTACATCATCAATAAATGCAGTTATACCAATAATTCCTATTAAATAATTATATGGTTTTGGAAAGAAGAGTAACATTACAATAAAAGGTGCAATACCAACAGCTCGTGGAACTCCACCTCTTATTTCTTCATATAGATTTCCTTTAATCTTAGTAAATACTACTGTGAAAATAATTGTTAGAATTAATGTAAGAAAGAATGATAATATCCAAGTTACATAGGTTTCCATGCTTTTTTCACTCCAAATCTACTATTTTCGAGATTATATAGAGATTAAGTAAAGTAAATAAAAGATTAATATAAATTATTATTAACAATATTCTTTTACTTTTATATTAATCAAAATATTATTGTCTCTATTTATTATATAAACCTAAAATAGTATAAATCAATTTTGATTTTTTTAATGTATTACTATTTAATATTTTTAATTTTCTAAATTAAATAGGATATCTTAAAAATGCTGCTATTGAACCTAAAGATTCTAATTGTTTTCCAGCATCATGTTCACTACTTATAATAATAACAGTACCACCCATATTTTCAACGGTATTCATGATATTTTGTATCTTTTTAACTCTTACTAATTCATCTAATACTAATAATTTTTCTACAGCTCCCATCTGTGCAGCAGTACTTGATTGTTTTTGTCCATATGTTACTAGATCAGAAGATTTACCGATTTCTTCAAGAAGTTTATTAACTTCTTCTATTTCTTTAGCTATTTTTGTTTCTTTAGTTAATTCTGAAACTAAACCACTTTTTAATATTTCTTGTATTCCAGTATGTCCTCCAGAACCAGTATTTTCTATTACTGATTTTTTTGCCATTACAGGATAATTGTCTTGTAAATAATTATAGTAACCATTTTTTGTAAAACCTGGCCCTAT
>CAYNSJ010000021.1:0-35500 GCA_964399835.1 uncultured Methanobacteriaceae archaeon
AAGATTTTAAAATGGAATCTATTACTTTCCCATACATAGTTTAAAAAAAACTAAATATGAATATAAAATAATAATAATCTACTTAATTTGATCTAGTATCCTTTGATCAATACATATTCTTATTTAGTTACTATGTAAGATATTTAAAGGAGACACGAATATGAAGACAAATTATAGAACATGTTCATATTTAGCGATTATTGCATCTATTTTAACTTTAATTGGAATGGGTATATTTGTAATTCAAACAAAATTAGCAATAACTTCCTTAACAATAACTTCATTAGCAAAAATTCCATTAACACCTGTATTTGGATTAATTTTTGCAGTTATATGTCTTATATGTGCATGTCTTTTTAAGAAAAATATAAAATATACGGGATTATTTCTTTTAATAGTCAGTTTAGCAATACTTATTTCAAAAATTATCATAGGAATACATACTAGTATCGCTATTACTGGTGCAGTTTTAGGTATGATAACTGGTATATTTGCATGGTATCAAGAAAATTATGTGAAAGGATTATGTACTTTTGGTGCTATAATAGCAATCACAGAATTAGTAAAAAATATATTAATGCTTAACCAAAATATTACGAGTTTAACCTCTTTATTATACTTTGCTATGATTATATGTGCCTTAATAGGAATTGTATTATATAATAATAATCCTAAATTAACAAGTATTTTCATAACAATAGTAGCATTAATAATATTTACAAGAAAATATTTCATAGGTTACTCTATTGGTGTTGGTTTCTATTGCTCTATAATATTATTATTAGCTGGTTCATTAGGAATTATAGATTCATTCAATTTAAATAAAAAGAATTATCTTATTATTCCAGTTTTAATTACAGCAATAATATCCATAGTAATACCTGCGATTAGGTATTATATGTTTACTCCAATTATGGATTTTTTCATGTTACTTCCATTAGTAGCAGGTATTTTCTATTTAATTGTATCATTAATTTCAATTAAAAAACCAAAAGCAATAGCTATATTATTAATAATTACATCAGTTATAGTCATAATCTTATCATTAACTGTAAACAAATACATCTACTTTGTAACAGTATTCCTTGTATTAACTCCTGCTATCATAACATTAGAAAAAATAAAACATTCAGATCTTTCTGAAGAAGTAGATAATCTGAAATATCCTGAAGATATGGATGATGATGAAATAGAACAAATGAATGATTTAGCAGAATTAGATGATAGAGATGATGATGAGGAATTAGAAGATTATGTAAGTAATGAAAAAATTTTATATGATTTTGATAAAGAAGAAGATCCTGAATCTATAGAATATTACCATTATCCTTGATGAAAAATAAATTAAATATATTATAATTAACATATACAAAATAATTATAATATTAAATTCTATTTCTTTTTATAATTTGATAAACTATTTCTTAGAATATTAATATAATGAATTTAAAAAAAATATTTAAAAAGGTGGTGAGTATTTTAGTTGTATTTTTAGATTTAGAAATGATGTATTTTAAATTAATTTATTCGTTTTTCCATTGTGTATATCCACAACGACCACATGCGTATCTGTCACCATGATCTGCCATGAATATTCCATGAGAACATCTTACACATTCTGGGTTTTTTCTTACTAATTTACCATCTTTTACTTCGTATAATTCATATTTTTTGGACATTTTAATTTTCCCCTATAGTATATTTATTCTTCATCAGCTGCTGGTTCTTCAGTTGCTTCTTCAGATTCTTCAGCTTCTGGTTCTTCTGGCTCTTCGTTTTTGGATATTACTGCTTTAGTTTCAATTTCATTTAATTTTTCTGTGGAGTCATAGATTTTTGCTAAACCTACTGCGTTTCCTACTCCATAATCGGGCTTCATGCTGTCCACCACGAGGAGATCTTTGGATGAGTTTTCTAATGCTATAAGTTTATGTTTTACATCTATTATTTTAGGTGTTTCTTCACCTTGATATTCACAATCAAATGTTATTTCAGTCCTATTTAATACAGGGTTTTCTTTTCTATCAATGATTTTTATTTCCATATTATCGTTATTCCTTTATTAATTGTTTAAATATATTATTAGCCGTTTCATGGGCTTCATCAACTTTAACTAATACTACTCCTTCTTGAGGTTGCCCATAAAGGATATATGTATTATCTGGTGAATTAAGTATGCAGGGTATTACTGCTAGATCCTCTTCTCCATCAACTACAATTATTTCAGGTTTTTCTTGAGTAACTGTAGATATGGCATCTTCAATAGCATCTAGTAATTCTTCAGTTAATGTTCCTGCTGGATTATTTATATATTTTATATTATCTGTATGATCCAGATTATTTTGTACTGGTCTTCTTTCTATTTTATTATCTACTATGCATATCTGTGGTTGTATACCAAGTTCTATTAGGTTACGTGTTGTAACGTCACCTATTCCTATGATTAAATTGTTATTTTGTAATTGTTTTCGTAGTGGTTCTTCTATGACATCAATGGACTTGTGCAAATCACCGAATGGTTCCTTCAATTCTTTCCTTAAAGATTTTGGTAGTTTTAGCACAACTATTCTCCTCTTTTAATTTGTTAAATTGTTTTATTCTCTGACTTTTAATGCATATCTTCCAGGTGAGTTAATATTTAATTCTTTTGCAATGTCTGATTCATCTGGGTCTAACACTACTAATAGTCCTGTCCAATTTCGGGATGTTTTTGATCCACATAATGGACATTGATCATCATATGTGATTTTATAACATTTTGGACATGCTTTTTCGACCATAGATTATTCTCCTATAAAATATTTATGCTTTATTCTGTTTTTCTTTAGCTTCATCGATCCATTCAAAGCGTCCAAGACCAGGTTGCCTCATGGTTAAACCAATTTTACTTTCTTTTGATGAATTTCCTTTCATACTTAATGCAACAATTCTTGCTCTTACATGATCTAATTCATCTAATGATTTTTGAGATTCTTTTGCTATAAGAGCTCCTCGTTTCACATCATAGGTTATATAATCATCGGTTACTTGTGATACGTGTACTAAACCATCCATTGGTCCAATTCTCACAAATGCTCCGAATTCAATTATTTCAATTACTTCTCCATCAACAATTTCATGTAACATTGGTTTGTAGAATAATGCATTGAATTTTATATGATAGTATGCTGATCCATCTCCAATTACTACTTTTCCCATGTCATGTTCCATTATTTTTGTTACTATGATAAGTATACCTAATTTTTTATCAAGTTTACCTACATAAGTATCATTTAGTATTTCTGAAGCTACTTCATCTAATGGTTTATCAAATTTATTTGGTGGGATTCTTACTGTATCTTCGAGAGTTGCTATAACATACACTTTTTATACCTCACATTTAATGATGTTTATTCAATATTTATTCATATTTTTCACTGTAAAGTTCTAGGGCGTGGTTTATAGCTTCTTTAGCTTCTTGATTTCCGTCCCATCCTTTAATTTCCACTTTTTTATTTTCAAGTGTTTTATATTGTGAGAAGAAATGTTTAATTTCAGATAAGTAAGATTCAGGTAATTGACTTATGTCTGTTATATCATTAAATCTTGGATCATCTATAGGTACAGATAATACTTTATCGTCACTTTCTCCTTGATCAATCATTCTCATTATACCAATTGGTCTTGCTTCAATTACACATCCAGGGTATGTTGGTTGATCCATTATTACAAGTACATCGAAAGGATCTCCATCGTCCCATAATGATTTTGGTATAAATCCATATTCTGCTGGGTAATGGAATGGTGAATATAATACTCTGTCTAATGCGAAAGCTTCTCTTTCTTTGTCATACTCATACTTATTACGTGATCCTTTAGGAATCTCTACTATTACAGTTATTTTATTAGGTACATCTGATCCTGCTTCTATATCTTTCCAAAGATTCATTATAGTTCCTCCAGTCAAATTATTTTAAATTTAGCATTGAATGCTATATGTGCATTCTTATAATATTTAATATTTAATATGACCATCTACTTCTAAATATCTATGTTGTCTTAAGTAAATAACAGTAATACCTTTTTTTCTTGCTCTTTGTCTAAGATTTTTATCATTAGTACATAAAATATCTTCATTAGTACAATAATTTAAAAGCATGTTATCAACATGTTCAGTTTTTTTCATAGATTTTATGATAAATGGTTCTTCCTGTGCTATTTTATATGCTATACTTGCAGATAATTTATTTTTACCTTTACCTTTGTGTTTAAGTAATTTTAATTCATTTAAAACTACTTCAGGTACTATTAGCATATAACTAGATGGTACTAGATTCTTCAATTCAGTTATTATATCAACTTTTAATTGAATCATCATCATCAAAAATTTGTATCAACTACTGCTTTATTTTTTGATGATACCATAACCTATAAGCCTCCATCTTGCTCCAACACGTCGGCTTAATGCAACACGTTGACCTTCTTCGACACAAACAGGTAATTTAAGTTTGACATCTACATCATTTTTTCTAGCACTTGTAACAAGTCCTATTGTTGTTGATGTTGCAACGTTTATCATTAAGTTTTCAGATGAATGAATAGGTTCTACGTCAGTTTCTCTTTTAGTACCAACTACACGATCAAGTAAATGGGTTTCCATTGTAAATTCTTGAATAGTTGGAGGTAATGTACCTGGTTTACCAGCAATAGATCCGGATAATGAATCTGCTTTTGTTAATGCTGGATCAAGTAATGAACCTATAGCTATTAAACCACCAGGACCTACTTCATCAACAAACTCGTCTGCTGCTTCTAATCCTGTTATAGTAGAATGTAAACTTACCCATTCAGATTTACCTTTATGTTTAATCTGAATTCCCGGTTTAACTTCTATTTCATCTCCAAGTTTGATTTTACCTTGAACAAGTGAACCCCCAATGATTCCACCTTTAATATCTTTAGGGTGACATCCTGGTTTATTAATATCAAAAGATCTTGCTACGTATAATTTTGGTGTTTTACGTACTGATCTTCTTGGTGTTTTAATATATTTCTGAATTGCTTCTATTAATACATCAATATTTGCACTTTGTTGAGCAGATACTGGTATTATTGGAGCATCAGCAGCACAAGTTCCTTTTACAAACTTTTTGATTTCATGATAATTCTCTATAGCTCTTTCCTTAGGTACAGTATCAATTTTATTCTGGACTACAATAACATTATTTACACCGATTACATCGAGTGCCATTAAATGTTCCTTAGTTTGTGGCTGTGGACATTTTTCATTTGCTCCTATTACGAGAATGGCACCATCCATTATTGCTGCTCCTGAAAGCATTGTTGCCATCAAGGTTTCGTGTCCTGGTGAATCTACAAATGATACTTTTCTAAGTAATTCAGTTTTAGAGCCGCAGTGTTCACAAGTTTCTTTTGTTGTGTAGCATTGTGGTGCAGGACATTCATTACAAATTCTGAATGTTATATCAGCGTAACCTAATCTTATAGAAATACCTCTTTTAGTTTCTTCACTATGAGTATCTGTCCATATTCCTGATAGAGCTTTAGTCAAAGTTGTTTTACCATGATCAACATGCCCTACAAGGCCTATGTTTATTTCTGATTGTATTTTCATAAGTTACACCTATTATTTTATATTGAATGCTTATATTTTAATACCTAAAAAAATTCTTAATTTTTAGATATCTGATTATCAAATCATATTTTTCTAAAATATTTCTAAATTAGAATTCAAAGAAATTATAATTACCTACGTAATTATTCTTCTTGTTCTTCTTCTGGTTCAGCAAATATTTCAGTTAAAGTTTGTTCCCCTTGTTGAGAAACTTTTGCATTAATTTGTGAAATATCTTCTGCAATAGTGTTTCCTCTTACAGTTTTTCTTCTTCTTAATCCTTTTTTATCAGGATGGAATCCAACTCCACCATCTACAAGAGTTCTTATTCTTCTTTGTCCTTCAATATCCCCTTTCATTGGAAAACCGTTTTTATCACTACCACCAGTGATAACTAATTTGTATCCTTTTAATCCAAGAATACCTCCATTGAATTCATCGCCTATTTTAAGTCCGATTAGAGGTTTTGCATTTTTTTCTTCTACTTCTATTTGTTGTGTTACGTCTGCATCTGAAACAACTACTTTATATACCATTGTATGCCTCCATTTTATATTACTTATTTAAATTTTTAATTTATGGGATTTATTCGTCATCATCATCGAAGGAATCAATTTGACTCCAATCAGTATTATTAACTCCCCATATTGGATCTTCATTTTCTTGTTTAATTTGTAATAATTCATCTAAAGTATCTAATTCATCATCTAAAAGTTTACCTTTAAACTCTTTTTCTAGTATGAAGAAATGATTCTCTGGAATGTTAACATATAATACATCCCCTTCCTCAAAGTCTTTCATAAAGACAGCATCAGATATAGCCATTGCTACTTGTGTTCCACGTGAAACTTTAGCAAGGTTTTCACCTTTATCCTGCATACTTTCAACTTTACCAACTATTTCGCCCTTCTCATTTATCAAAGGAACATCTTTAACAATTGTACCTGATAGTACTTCAATACCTGCAATAGCAGGTTTACTATGCCTAAATACAAGTTTTGGTATAATTCGTATCTTTGCAGGTTTAATAATAGCATCCATCCACTCTTTTCTTCTACGTTCCTGAGCTGTTTTTCTCCAATCTTCGTAATCTTCTGTTATTTTATAAATTACTTTATCTTGGAATACAACAATATCTTGCTCATTTAATTCTTCGAGAGCTGAAGGTAATACATTTACATTAAAAGCAATTATTACTCCGTATTTTTCATCTTCTTTACGCATAATAGAGGCATTGATAATATCTCTACGTGATACATCACCAATTTCAGCTGATTTTATAGGAACATCTAAATTACTCAAGATGTTAACTATAGCTTCTAAAGATCCTAATGTATCTGCTTTAACAAGAATTCCCACATCACTTGTTTGTATACGTATATTATCAACTTCAGAAAGTAATTCTTCCTCCATTTCGCTATAATTATCATTAGCAACTTTCAAAGGAGAACCAGATACTACATCATCTATATGCGGTGCAACAAGTTTTACACCTGCTGCTGCAACTATCTGATCTACATCTTCAAAATATGTTTTTGAAGCTCTGATTTCTTCTAATGGCTTAGGTTTAAGTAAGGATCGTATCTTAGTAGAAATCACACGATTATCATTAGTTAATAACATTATGTGATCATCTTTATTAAGAACTCCATCATAGATAACTGTATCTATTGTTAATCCTAATCCTTTTTCTTTTTTTACTTCAAGGACTGTACCAGAAGCCGGTGCATTCTCTTCAATTTGTAACTGTTCTCTTAGATATTGATATGCTAAACCAATAAGCATAGTTAATAATTCTGGTATTCCTTCACCAGTTTTTGCACTCACAGGTACAATACTAATTTGACTTGCAAAATTACTTATTCTATCAAATCTTTCAGATTCAAAACCTTCTTTATGAAGAGTTCCAACAATCTCATAAAGATATTGATCTAATTCAAAAGCAACATTTTTATGTTGTTCTGTTATAACTTTACTGAAACTTTCATTTTCAATTGAGTTCCATCCTGGAATCTTATCAATCTTGTTAGCTGCTACTACAAAAGGTGTTTTTGATGACTTAAGTATATTAAGTGCCTCATAAGTTTGAGGTTTAAACCCTTCTGTAATATCAAGTATAAGAATTGCAAGATCAGCTAAGGAACCTCCACGTTTACGTAATGTTGTAAAAGCTTCATGTCCTGGTGTATCAATGAAAAATAGTCCTGGAAGGCTATTTTCAATCTTCATTTTTTCCAGAAAATCACCACAAATATTAGATATAACTTCCATTGGTATCTCAGTTGCACCGATATGCTGAGTTATACCTCCAGCTTCTTTAGCTGCAATTGTACTACCTCTTATAAAATCTAAGAGTGTGGTTTTACCATGATCAACATGACCTAAAACAGATACAATTGGTGATCTAGTTTTCATTTTTCTAATCTCCAAAAAAGTACATTTAATATGCAATAAAGCATATATTTCTAGGAATAATCCCTAGTTCATTTATTTATTCTCATTTAACAAGGATTAATTTAAAAAAAATCCTTAAATTAGAATTATGCATCAATTAATTATGATATAAAATAAAATCATAAAAAATCAATTCCTTGAAGAAATGAATAATTAGTTGCTAACTAGCAGAACATATTAAACATTTGTTTAAATAATCATCTATACAGTTTTAATAATATATTCTAAATTTTTTTTACGCGTAAATATAAAATAATTAAATTTTTGGTTGGGTATGTGATATACTGATTCTGATGATATTTTATTTATATTTAATTTCCTGTTTATATTAACAAAAAAGAGCAAATAAAAAAAGGAAAATCATATTATTAATATAATTTATCCAAAGTTCCCTTAAGGCTCTTCATATATTAATTCTTCATCAGGTAATTCATATTCACATAATTCTGATTTATCGAAAAATAGTGCTATTTCTCTTTCTGCTGATTTCGGAGAATCAGATGCATGTATTATATTTCTACCCATGTCGATTCCATAATCTCCACGTATAGTTCCTACATCTGCTTCTTTAGGATTTGTTGCACCGACCATTTTTCTTACTAAACTTATTACATCGTCACCTTCAAGAACCATTGCGAGCACTGGTCCACTAGTGATGTATTCAATTAAGTCGTTAAAGAATGGTTTGTCACTATGTTCTCCATAGTGTGTTTTTGCAAGATCTTCTGAAATCATAAGAGTTTTTGCAGCTACTATTTTTAAACCACGTTCTTCAAATCTTGTTAAAATCTTACCTGCTAATCTTCTTTTTACAGCATCGGGTTTTATCATTGCGAAAGTCTGTTGTCTCATTGTTTAACCCACTTAACTTTCCTTGGAATACGTCCAAGTTTTTTATTTTTTTCACATTTGCTGCTACAGAAGAAGTATATTGATCCGTCTTTACGGACATACATTTTACCTGTACCTTCAGGAATTTCTTCTCCACAGAATGAACATGTTCTCATTTTAAAACTCCTATATAATCTATAAAAAAGGAATAATTATTCTTACAATAAAAGTAAAACTAATCATAACACACTTAAGGTGTTCTGATTTCTTTAGCTTCTCTTATTGTATCTAGTAACATTAAAATGTCGCCTTCTTTGATAGCTCCCATAACGTTTCTAGTGAGTATTCTTCCTTTATCTCTTCCATCAAGTATTCTGCATTTTACTTGCATTACTTCTCCAGTCATTCCTGTTCTTTTTAGAACTTCAATAACTTCTGCTGGAGTACCGTCTTCCATATAATCACCCTTTAAAATTTGATTGGTAAAAAAATAAGATAGATATTAATTAATATAAAAAAATTTACTTAGAATAACCTTTTTTATTCTTTTATTTAAAAAAAATTAAAAGAATTAATCAACACTTTCAAAGAGTATTTATTAAATAATTTCCTTTAAATTATTCTTATTGAATAAATTAATTTAATTAGAATAAATCTATTTATTTATAAACTATTTATATACTATTTTCAGCATGTTTAAGGTAAATAAATTTTTATATCTACTTAATCCCTAAAATGTTTTAGGTCCAATCACTTTTAGTTTTTGAGTTCTGAGACTTTTTCAACTATTTCACTGACGAGTTCTTGACCTTCACCTGCATCAATTATACATGCAGATGCTGTACCTACATTTAATCCTGCAGCTTCTCCTAACTCTTCTTTTGTTGGAAGATATACATAAGGAATTTCTTTTTCTTCTGCTAAAACAGGTAAATGAGCTACTATTTCAGGTGGTTCAATATCCTCTGCCATTATTGCTAATGCAACATTGCTTCTTTCGATGTTTTTAGTAACTTCGTTAGTTCCTTTACCTATTTTACCTGTATCTCTTGCTATTTCTAAAGCTTCATAAACTTTATCAGCTATTTCTTTTGGTACTTCAAATTTTACATATACTGAATTTGCCATTTAATTACCTCCAATATTATCATCTGGTTTTTTAACCATCCATTTAAGTATTAAAATAAATCATTCTTTTTTTCAAAAAAAAAGTTTAATAATCAAATTAGTACTTCTTGGCTGATTAAATGACCTACATAATAAAATATAATTTATATAATAAAAAATATTCTAATTTAAAACTCCTTAATGAGTGAAAACTCATTCGTTCACAGTTTTAAGTATGTTTAAAATTAGTTTATTAAATGTTTCTACTTCATGTAATATATACTTTATGCTTATTACACTATAAAAAATAAATAAAATAAGTATTATTTATTAATCTTATTAATTAAATTAACCATCCTAATAGCTAGATTTTCTGAAGTAATAATTCCTTGTTTATCAGAAGAAGTATCAGCCACACCAACACCACCATAATGACCTGTAGGCATATTATCACCTACAACAATAGCACCTTGAATTAAAAAGAAATCATGAATAGATGCTATAGTACTTTCTTGACCTCCATTACGTGATCCTCCACAACTAATCGCTCCACCAACTGTATATTCAAGAGCATGTTTAGATCTAAGTGGTCTTAGTCTATCAATAAATGTTTTAGCAAGTCCAGTCATATCACCAAAATATACAGGACTACTCATAATAATACCATCTGCTTCTTCAATTTTTTTAGTTATATCTTGCATATCATCTTTAATTTGACATTCTTTAGTCTTTTTACATTGATCACATGCAATACAAAAATGAATATCTTTATCATGTAATGTAATTAATTCTGTATCAATATCAAACTCTTCTATTTTATTAAGTGCTGTTTTTACAAGAAATTCTGTATTTCCTTCTTTTCTTGGACTACCTACTATACCTATAACTTTTGCCATATTTATCATATCTTTTAAAATAATTTATATTAATAATTGATTTTAAATTTCATATCTATATATTATATATATAAAATATTATATTTTTATTTTTCATAAAAAAACTAGATTTTGTCAAAAACTTTTACATATAAAGAAACATATATTTTTATATTAATAAATAATCTTTTTAATATCACAAATATAACTACTTGATTTAAATATTTTATGGTGAAATGATCAATGAATGCTTATATAGAAATACTTAGACCAGCAAATGCATTAATGGCTGTAATAGCAGTATTGCTAATAGCTGTAATTACTAAAAATTACACATTAAATATATTATTAGGAGCAATATCTGTATTTATTGCAACTGGTGCTGGAAATACAATTAATGATTATTTTGATTACCATATTGATAAAATTAACAAACCTAAAAGACCTATTCCATCAGGTCGTATACAACATAAAACTGCTTTTTATTATAGTATAAGTTTGTTTATTGTAGCAACCATAATCGGATTTATTATAGGTATATATCCAGGAATTGTAGTTTTATTATGTTCAATTATAATGTATTTATATGCATATGATTTAAAACAAAGATCACTTATAGGTAATATTACAGTAGCTATATTAACAGGTTTAACATTTGTATATGGTGGAATAATCACCAATAACCTCAATTTATCTTTAATATTAGGATTATTTGCATTTCTTATGACATTATCTAGAGAAATTATTAAAGATACTGAAGATATTAAAGGAGATTTAAAAGAGAATGCACATACATTTCCAATAAAGTATGGAGCAAAAAATGCTACAAATCTAGCTATTATTATAAATATAATAACATGTATTTTAAGTCCACTTCTTTATATAGACCATATATTTACAATAATCTATTTACCAATAGTATTAGTTGCTGATATAATATTTATATATTCAGCAATACTAGCTAGACAAGATCAATCAGAAAAATCAATGCATAAAGTATCAAAATATATGAAAATAGGAATGTTTATTGCATTTATATCATTTGCTATAGGTAGTCCTGTATTAAATATAATTTAAGAGTAAAAATAATAAAAAATAGGAGATTAATGTAAAATGGATTTAAATGACATATTACTACATGATGAAACAATATTTAAAGATATGACAGTATTCAACTCTGATTATTTACCCGAAAACTTTAAATTAAGACAACCCCAAATGGAATCCATGGCATTATCTTTAAGACCTGCCCTAATGAAAGGAAAACCAACAAATAATATAATATTAGGACCTTGTGCAACAGGTAAAACAACTGCTATAAAAAAATTGTTTGAAATGGCAGAATATGATTGTGAAGATGATATAGTATGTGTATATGTTAATTGTCAATTACATTCTACAAAATTTGATATATTTTCTCAAATTCATAAAAAATTATTTGGACATACACCACCAGAAACAGGAGTTCCTTTTGCTCGAGTATATAACAGAATAATGAATGAATTATATGACTCAGATCGAGCATTGATTGTAGCATTAGATGATATAAATCATCTATTTAGAAATAATATTATAAGTAAAGTATTTTATGATATATTACGTGCACATGAATCATTTGAAGGAGTAAGAACTGGAATATTTGCTGTATTATCTGATGTGGAATTTAGATATATCCTAGATAAAAATGTAGGTTCAATATTTAATGCAAATGAAATACAATTTAATCCTTATACTTATGAAGAAACATTAGCTATAATGAAAGAAAGAGTTAGATTAGGATTTTATCCCAATGTTATTTCTGAAGAATTGATCGAAGACATTGCTATTCACACTTATGATGTTGGTGATTTAAGATTAGGAATTGATTTACTACGCATAAGTGGAAATAATGCAGAAGTAGATGCATCCAAAATTATTAGAAAAGAAGATGTAGAAAAAGCTATGGGAAATGCAAATTCATTAAGTTTAAAATATATATTAGATGGACTGTCTGATAAAGAACAACAATTACTTAGATACTTAGCACGCATAGATACAAATAATATAACTTCTGGTGAATTATATAAATCATATAACAGAGAACATAAAATTAGTTACTCAACATTTAACAGATTAATCAATAAGTTAGAATTCTTAAGATTAATTGATACAACATATACTGGAAATGGTAAAAAAGGAAATTCTAGATATATTAATCTTAGATTTGATTCAAAAACCATAAAAAATTCTTTAAGAAAACAGAAAGTTAAATTAGATAAAAAATGATTTGAAAAAAAGATATTTTAAAATAATAATTTTCATATAATTACTATTTTTATATTCATTTAAGTTTATAACTGTTTAATGTGATTTTTATATGTTTTTTATTATCACATTTAACATTTTCTGATTTAAGATTTTCACGAAGTAAATATCGTGTAATTCTGTCAGGAATTGATTTCATTTTTAAAACCTTACTTTATTTCCTATTTTTAAAATCTTATTTTTTTGTTAAACTAATTATTTTCAGTTAAATATTTCCCATAAATATTAACATACGCAAGGATATTATAAATATAGAAGATATAGATATTAAAGTTAATATAGATGGAATATTCAACTCTTTTAATCTAATATCATTATTTATAATTACTGTTTTACGCTCAAGTGTCTGTATTTTATTTTTTTTATTTAAACTAAACATTTTCATCGCACCTTAATCAAAATAAAATAATTAGCAAGGGTGTATTATACTAATTATTTTAATCTTACAATAATTCTTATCTATTTATTTAATAATATAGATGATCTAAGAGCACATGACAAGTAATAAGCGGTTATGAAAAGTAATCTAGGGGGTCATGCTAAGTAATCAGGAGGGGGTTTTGATAAGTATTAATAAAAGGTCATGAAAACTATTAAAAGATAAAAATAGTAATAAAAAAAGAGTAATTTATATTAAAAATAGAATAATTAAAAAAGAACTAATCAAATATATGTTTATTTATTTCAATATTCCTATCACAACTTACTTTATCTCTCTGATAGCAACTTTCAACTAATTCAACTATTCTTTCTTCTATATCAACAACATTTAAATGACCTGAATTTACTTCTGTTTTTAAATCAATTATAATATTCCTTTTAATAGAAGTAGCTAATCCTTTAGCTTTTAATTCATCTTCAATAAAATGAGTCCTTTCAATTTCATTAATTTTTTCAAAACATTTTTGCTGTTTTTCACTTTTAAACAATACCATAAAATCACTTATTTTATCTATATATTTTAGATTATAATATATTATTCTAACCTCTTCAGAAAAAAAGAAATTAATTAGTTAGAAATTCAAAAGATAATATTATGAATCATGACAACAAACAATATGAATATTTTGATACAACTGCAGATATTGGTATTATTGCTTATTCAGATAATATTAATGTAGCTTTTTCAAATGCTGCTTTAGCAACAATGAATATATTAACCGATATTGAGAAAATAAAACAAGAATATACTAAAGAAGTACATATACAATCAGAAGATCTTTGTGCATTATTATATGATTGGATTACTGAATTAATTATATTAATTGATAGTGAACAATTTGTTGGTTCAAAATATAATATAACAATAAATAGTACATATAAAGGATATAAATTAGATGCTTCTATAAAAGGAGATAGTTATAATATTAATAAGTATAATTATAAAGAAGAAGTTAAAGCTATTACATATCATAAAATGAATATTGAAAAAAATGATAATATATATGAATTAAAATTTATATTAGACCTATAAAAAAATAAAAAATAAATTAATTTTTAAATAATTAAAAATTCTTTACTTTGATGCTATCTCTTCTTTTTCTGCATCATTTAACTTTTGTACAGATTCACTAAATTCTTTCATAACTCTTTGGAATTTAGCTCCTTCTGAAGCAGAAATCCATTCAAATCTAAATCTTTCTTGATCTATTCCCATTTCATCAAGGATATAACGAATAAGATTTGCCCGTCTTCTCCATTTATAATTTCCTGCATTGTAATGACAGTCACCCATATGACATCCACCAACAAATACTCCATCTGCTCCTTCATGGAATGCTTTAAAGATCATATCTGGATTTATACGTCCTGAACACATAACTCTTATTATACGTACATTTGGTGGATATTGCATCCTACCTGTTCCTGCATTATCAGCTCCACCATAGCAACACCAATTACAACAAAATCCCACAATTCTTAAATCTTTATCTATTTTCATGTTATATACACCTCATTTCACGATTTTTATTTATTTAATCTTCTATTGGATTTGGACTATATACTGGAGGTTTACCTTCAGAGACACCAGAGATATATCCTGTATCATCCTCAAATTCTTTTTCAACTTTTTGATACATTCTTGCAATTGGTATGTCCATTGGACATGCATCTTCACATTGTCCACAATTTACACAGCTGAAACTCATATGTCCTAATCTAATTCCATGCATAAGAAGTGGATCTGGTTTTTCTGATGGATCTTCAAAGAAGTATGGTTTTTCTAAAGAGCAACTTACACAGTTACATACTGGGCATACATCCCTACATCTATAACATTTAAGACATCTACTGAAAATTTTATCCCACCCTTCTGTTGTTGGATAATTTTTTACAAATTGTTTTTTCTGATTTTTATGAGCTAATTTGATCATTACTTTTTCTACTTTTGATCTTATTCCAATCATTTTTTCTTTGGGAGCTTTAGTTTCTATATAACCAGCTTTTTCAGCATCTTCTACTAATTTTGCTCCTTTTTCTGTTACGGTTTCGATAAAAGTATATCCTTTACTTGATCCCCAATTTCCACATGCTATATCTGCATTACGTGGTATTTTTAATTCACATCTTTGACAGTTTTCTCTTCTACCAAATCCTTCATCTTCTAGATCATCAATTTTTACTGCTTTTTCTGATCCATCTTTTAAAGTTAATATGAATTTCCCTTTATCTATCTCTTCAGACACTACATCTGCAGGATCAGTTTCATAAAATAGTTGTATCATTTCTTCAGCTACATATGGAAGTACTGTTCCACCACAATTTAATCCTATTTGATATATATTATCTGGATCAATTCCATGTCTTTTTATAATCTCGTTGATTCCCATTGCATCACAAGGTTTAGTTGTTATTGCAATTTTTTCATCTTTTAAATATCTGGCTACTAAATCAGCAGTCATTGTTGGTGCACAATGTAATGATCCAGCAGTTTTTAAAAGATCGTTAGAATCAGTTACATATGCAGGTACACCATCATATATACTTTCCCGTTTTTCTACATTTAATACTCCATCAACTATACTTTGATCAAGTAAATACTGTAATAATGCAGTGACTGCTCCTCCACATTCTCCTTTTTCACAAACTTCATCATTTTTTGCTTTTGCTAATAAATATTTATCCATTATTATTCACCTAAATTACAAAATTTTATTTTAATTTGTTTTTTATTCTAGAAATTACAATTCTTTTTGAATGTTTTCTAATACTTCTTTTACACATAATAGTGGAGTATCTTCATTTTGAACTGCATCTATTAATTTTTGTTCTAGTCCCATAGAATTAGTAAATGAACCATCTTTTTCACACCAAGCTTTTACTGGTATTAAAACTTTTGAAAATTCACTAGTAAATTCTTTTTTTGGTGTAATAGATACTATATCAAAATCGTAGCTTTTTAATTTATTTGATCCTACATATTCTACTGGATCATCATCTACACAAACAAGTAAATCTGTGTTAGAAAATGTTTCATTTATTTCTTCAGAAGTTAAGGGAGTTGTCTTTTCAAGAACTGAATAACTATTTGGATGTTTTAAAATTGGCAATAATTTTGCATTTTTTTCTTGAACTTTCTCTTCTAATTTTTTTAGATTTTCTGGTGAATCTACAATATTTACTATAACAATTGTATTTTCATCAAGATTTAAAGTATCAATTTTTTCATTTGCAAAATCTGAAAAAGAAGATTTTATAATTTCATCTGCATTTATAGCAGTTAATGTATTATATAAACCAACATTAATTGTTTTACAACCATTATCTTGTGCATGAACTATTCTACGAGCTAATAATGGATTTATTCTATAAATATCTCCAAATGTTATTATAGTTTTAGCTTTTTCTACTTCATCATATGTTGGTATTAATTCTGAATTTATTTTTGTAAAATTATATTCATATGATACTAAGTTTAAATCATTTTTATTTGAAAAATCAATTAATGCATCTAAATCTGTATTTTCAATATTTCCAGAGGTTAATATTGTAATTTTTTCGTTAGGTGTATCTTTAATTAACTTTACAAATTCATTAATATTTCCATAATCAACATCTTTAATTTTATTTTCGATTATATCATTAATAGAATCTGCACAGTGATTACAATTTTTTCCTTCATTAATCTTATGATATTTATAAGGATGCATTCCAACTATTTCATTATTTTTACTTACAATATTTAGACCACATCCAACACTACATGAAGGACATATACTATGTTCAATTTTTAACATTTTATCCAATCCTATTTTATAATTTTTTTATTCAATTTTGTTTTTGTTATATACCTTATGGAGATTAAGTTCTTTATAATTATTAATCATTATGAATTAATATAAATATGTTCTTATAATTTTAGTAAGTTAAAATGTCATATTATTAAAAATATTTAGTATTTAAAAACAATGTATTCAATTATATTTAAAATAGATTATAACATTACATTTTTTATTCATGAAATGATAAAAAATATAAACTATCATGATCAATAATTAAAAATTAAATAGTATAAATTTTCAATATTATTATATAAATAATGGATAAAAAGAGCTAATAACTAGAAATAGTAAATGAATATAAACAATAAAAAAGATAATAAATATATTATAAAAAAATATTTAATAAAAATTCATTTAATTAAAATAATTTTATTCTTTATCTATTTTATAAATAAACAATAAATTTTATAAAAATAAAAAAATAACTAATTAAATTATGAAAAAATGGATATAATAATTTTATACATTGATAAAGAATATTTACTTAATAAAAAACAAAAGGGAATGAAAAATACAATGGTCGGTAAAGAAGATCTAGAAAAAATTAGAGACTGTGTATATGAAATACCTTCATCAGCACGTAAAGACATGAGAGTACCTGCAAGAATATATTTAGATGAAGAATCCATGAAAAAAATAGAGGATGGTGCAATTGAACAAGTGGCAAATGTTGCTTGTTTAGAAGGAATACAAAAAAGATCCATAGGATTACCTGATATACACTTTGGATATGGTTTTAGTATTGGAGGAGTTGCAGCATTTGGAGCAAGAAATGGTGTAATAAGTCCAGGAGGAGTTGGATTTGATATAAACTGTGGTGTAAGACTATTAAAAACTAATCTTACAACAGAAGAAGTTAAACCACACATTAATGAAATTGTAGATAACATATTTAAAAAAGTACCATCTGGACTTGGTAGTAATGGAATAAAACATTTGAAACAAACTGAAATTGATGATGTACTTGAAAATGGAGCTAAATGGGCTGTTGAAAATGGATTTGGATGGGAAGAAGATCTTAATTTCCTAGAAGAAAATGGTTGCATGAAAGAAGCAGATCCAGATGCAGTAAGTGAAAAAGCAAAAAGAAGAGGAATTCCACAGTTAGGATCATTAGGATCAGGAAATCACTTCTTAGAAATACAAACAATTAATGATATTTTTGATGATGAAAAAGCTACAACATATGGATTAGAAAAAGATCAAGTAGTAATTCTTATACATACTGGTTCAAGAGGTTGTGGTCATCAAATATGTGCAGATAATTTAAGAGAGATGGATAAAGCTACCAAAAAACATAAAATGAATATACCAGATAGACAATTAGCTTGTGCTCCAATAGAATCTAAAGAAGCTCAAAAATATTTCAAAGCAATGGCTGCTGGTGCTAATTATGCATGGACTAACAGACAAATGGTACAACATTGGGTTCGTGAATCATTTGAAGAGGTATTCAAAAAAGATGCTGAATCTTTAGGAATGCATGTACTATATGATGTAGCACATAATATCGCTAAACGTGAAAAACATAAAGTTGGAAAAATTGAAAAAGAAGTATATGTTCATAGAAAAGGTGCTACCAGAGCATTTGGTCCTGGAAGAAAAGAGATACCAACAGAATATCGTAATGTTGGACAACCCGTATTAATACCAGGAACTATGGGAACATCTTCATATGTATTAGCTGGAACAGAAACTGCAATGGAAGAAACATTTGGATCAACAGCACATGGTGCTGGACGTAGATTAAGTAGATCTAGTGCAAAAAGAGAATTTACACCTGAAGAAATAAAAGCTCAACTTGCTAGCAAAGGTATTGTGATACGTGCAAATTCACAACCAGTTATAGCTGAAGAAGCTCCTGAAGCTTATAAAGATGTTGATGCTGTTGTAAAAACTGCAGATAAAACAGGTATAAGTAAATTAGTTGCACAAATGAAACCATTAGGAGTAGTAAAGGGGTAATTTAAAATGATAGCTGTTATAGGTGGAACAGGATTAGATGTATTACAAGACACATATCCTGTTACTGAATCAAAAATAGTAAAAACTCAATATGGTGAGTCTCCAGAAATAAATATTTTAGAAATTGAAAATAAACAAGTAGCTTTTATTGCTAGACATAAAAAAGGTCATAGTACACCACCACATAAAATCAATTATAAAGCAAATATTGAAGCATTGAAAAAAATAGGTACAAAACAGATTTATGCAACGAATTCAGTAGGTTCATTAGATTTAAATATAAAACCTGGTGATATACTTATACCACATAATTTTATAGATTTTACAAAAAATCGTGAATCAACATTTTATGATGATGAAGTAGTACATATCGACTGTACTTATCCTTATTGTGAAAACTTAAGAAATAACTTAATAAAATCAGGGAATGTACATCCATATGGAGTATATATAGCTACAGAAGGACCTAGATTTGAAACGGGTGCAGAAATACAATTTTACAAACATATAAATGGAAAAGTTGTAGGAATGACTGGTGTTCCAGAAGTAGTATTAGCAAGAGAAAAAGAAATGTGTTATAGTAGTATTTGTACTGTATCTAACTATGCTGCATCAATATCACCAAAGAATTTAACTATTACAGAAGTAGTTGATGCAATGAATGATTGTCAAGAGAAAGTTATTGATTTAATTACTAAAACAATAAAAAATACTGATACAGAACGAATATGTGAATGTCAAAATATACTAAAAAATGCAAAAGTATAATATAAATATAAATAAGTAATACACTAAAAAACATAACTATAGTTAACTTATTATATTTAATAAAAAAAATTAAAAGTATTTTATACTATTATAAAAAAAGCAAAAAAATATACAATTATACTAAAAACAAACAAGGGTATAATAAAATAAAAGAGGGAATGTTATGACTGAGGATATAATTAAAGAAATCGAACAGTTGAAGGAGGAAAAAAATGCTATTATATTAGCACATAATTATCAACCTAAAGAAATTCAGGATATAGCTGATTTTATGGGAGATTCTTTAGGATTATGTATAAAAGCAAGTGAAGAAAAAGATGCTGATATAATTGTATTTTGTGGAGTAAACTTCATGGCTGAAACAGCTTATATTATAAATCCAGAGAAAAAAGTACTTTTACCTGATTTCATGGCTGGTTGTCCAATGGCAGATATGCTAACACAAGAAGAATTACAAAAAGCAAAAAAAGAACACCCAGATAGTTCTATTGTTTTATATGTGAATAGTCGTGCAAAATCAAAAAGTGAAGCTGACATAGTATGTACATCTGCAAATGCTGGAAAAGTAGTTGGAAGTTTAGATACAGACAGTTATATTTTTGGTCCAGATTATAATTTAGGTCATTATGCAAATAAAGATAATAACAAAGAAGTTACCATTGTACCAAAAGATGGTCATTGCTTCGTACATAAAATGTTTAAACCAGAAGATATTATAAAAGCACGAGAAAAATACCCTGATGCAAAAATAGTCGTACACCCAGAATGTAATAAAGATGTTCAAGACTTAGCTGATTACGTTGAAAGTACAGGCGGTATGATGAAACTTGGTAAAGATCCTGAAATTAAACAGTTACTTCTTGGAACAGAAGTAGATATGGTTACAAGATTAGAAAAAGAATTCCCAACTAAAGAATTTTTACCATTAAGAGAAGATGCAATTTGTGAAAGTATGAAACTATTCACACTGGAAAAAGTTCGAGATGCACTAAAAGAAGAAAAATATGAAGTAACAGTTGATAAAGAAATTGCTGATAAAGCAAGAGTCAGTATTCAAAGAATGTTAGATTTAGAATAAACACTTTATATTTTTTTATTTTTTATATTTTTTCTAGAAAATCACCCTTTTTTACAAGCCCCAAAAATACTACTTTCTTTTTTTACAAGCCTAAAAATACTACTTTTAAATTATATATAAACTGATAACTAATTTAAGATAAACTTAGACATTAAAATAGTTATCATTAAAAACAAAATAATTTATTTAATCTGAAATACTTTCTTAATTCTATTTTACTTTTTTTATCAAAATTTATTAATTATTAACCTTTTCTAAAAAAAAGAGATTATTTTATTAAAAATAAATTATATAATATAACTAATCGTTAATAGGAGGTTATATTAATTACAAAAAAATCATTGTTTATTTTTATTATATTATTTATTGTAATAATATCGGCTATTTCATTAGTAAATGCTAGCAACATTCAGTCAAATACTACACAAAATAATAGTATATCAACTAATAATTATTCAACCACAACATCACAAAATATACAAACAGATAACAAGTACATAGATAAGTTAGTTACAATAAGTGATAATTCAAATACAAACAATTCAAATACAGAAAATTCGAAAATTAGTAAAACTAGTACAAATATAAAAAATAACACTTATACAACTACAACAAAAGACAAAACTAAAATAGATACACAAGATAATGCAAAATACACTAATACATCCACAAATAAAGCTAGTAATTCATTAAATACAACAAATATTAAAACATCAACAGGAAATATAGATATATATTTTAATGCTTCAGTAAGTGATGATAATGGAGATGGATCCGAAGCTAATCCTTGGAAAACAATAACTAATAGTAGATTTGAAACAGTTAGTACTAATGGAACTGTTCATATAGCTAATGGAGTATATGAAGTAGACCCTATATATCTATATTCTAATGTAAATATAATTGGAGAAAATAAAAATAGTACTATCCTAACAGGGCAAAATACAAACTTTGAAGCATTTTCTATAGAAAGTGGAACTATATCAATAACAAATTTAACAATAAGTAATTACACCCAATATTCTATATATAACAGAGGTACATTAACATTAAACAATACAATTATTTCAAATAATACAGGGTACAATGGTCCAGCTATATATAATCTAAATAGTCTTACTGTAATAAATTCATTACTTGAAAACAATACAGCCTCATCTACTGGTGGAGCAATATATAGTTCAACATCAGGTGCAAATGTATATATAAATAATTCTACATTCATAAATTGTAAAAGTAACAGTATGGGTGGAGTAATCTTTTCACAATATAATACATTACTTATTGATTATAGTAATTTTATTAATAATACATCAATAAATAATGTTGGTGGAGTAATATACAATAAAGATGCTAGTTTAACTATAAATAATAGTAAGTTTATTGGAAACTTTGCAAAAATAGGTGGAGCTATTGTTCAATTAGAAAATAGAACTTCAGTTGCAAATTCAAACTTTATAAATAATACTGCAACTAGTTATGGTGGAGCAATATTTGATATATATTCCACATTAAAAGTCACAGGATCAAATTTTACAAATAACAAAGCAAATTATGGTGGAGCAATATATACAGATGAAGCTAATAATTACTTTATAGTTCAATCATCTACATTTTCAAGTAACAATGCAACATATGGTGGAGCAATATTTAGTAATCAAAACAGAATTACAATATCCAATAACACATTTAATAGTAATTATGCTTTAAACAATAGTAATTTATTCATCCAAAATAATGTAACAAGTACAATTTATAACAATAACTGGAATTCAAGTTCAATAGTAAATAACAAAGATCCTAATATAGCATTAACATCTATTGTTGACACACTAAATGTTATAAATCCTGCAGCAGATAATGTAACTATTCCAAGTAGTTATGATCTTCGTGATTATGGATATGTAACTGCTGTGAAAGATCAAAGTAGTGGAGGTAATTGTTGGGATTTCGCAACTATAGCATCTTTAGAATCTTGTTTATCAAAACAGACAGGAATTAATTATAGTTTTTCTGAAAATAATATGAAAAACTTACTTGCAGCATATTCTGAATATGGCTGGGGAATTGATCCTAATGAAGGTGGAGTTAGTCCGATGTCTATAGCTTATTTAGCTAGTTGGTTTGGACCTATACTATCATCTGAAGAAGGGTACGTTCCTTCAGATACTCTTTCAGCTGTATTAAATGCTACATTACATGTTCAAAATGTATATGGATTAGCTGTTCGTAAAAATTTTACGGATAATGATGCTATTAAAGAAGCTATAATGAAATATGGTGGTGTAGTAACAACAATTAGTATGTATTCAAGTTATCTTAATTATATCACAGATGCATATTATTATAATGGTGAACCTAAGATATCAAACCATATGGTCTGTATTGTAGGTTGGGATGATAATTATAATAAAAGTAACTTTAAAAGTACCCCTCTTGGTGATGGAGCATTTATTTGTAAAAATAGTTGGGGATCTTATTGGGGTGATGATGGATACTTCTATGTTTCATATTATGACGTAGGATTTACAGATATTAATCTTACTAACATTCCAACAAGTTATGTTTTTGTATTTAATAATACAGATGACTACACTACAAATTATCAATATGACTTTGGAGGTGTAACTGATTGGATAGCTACAAATTCAAGTAATGGATGGTATGCTAACCAATACACAGCCACAAGTAATGATCCTTTAACAGCAATTAGTACGTACTTTTATCAACCAGAAAACTATACTGCATACATTTATGTAAATAATGTACTTAAGTATACTCAGAGTGGTTCTAATAAGTATGCTGGATATATTACAATAAAATTAGATAGTTATGTCCCATTAAATAAAGGTGATAATTTCCAAATAGTAGTTAACATTAAAACAAATGATACTAATGCATATATTCCTATAGAAAGTTCAGTTAAATTTTCAGCTGATGCTTATACAAGATTAGTAACATATACTAACCAATCTTTCATAAGCAATACAAACATAATTGTAAATAATAATGGAATAAACCAAGCTAATGATTTATATTACACAACATTCAATGATAATACATATCGAAACGCTACAGCATGTCTTAAAGCTTTTACAAGTAAAAGTAACTATGATATATACTTTGATTCATCAGTAACAAATGATAATGGAAATGGATCTATAGATAGCCCATGGAAAACAATAACACAAGACAGATTAAATTCAATAACAAACGGATCAAGAGTATATATTAAAAACGGAATATACAACATTACAAATACTATTACAATTAATAATAATTTAACAATTATAGGAGAAAATGCTAATAAAACAATAATTAATGGTTTAGAATCAGGAAATTCATTATTTACAATACCCAATGGATCAAATATTTCAATTACAACCATTACATTTAATAATAGTAAAAGCAGTAACTCTGAAAAAGGAGGAGCCATAACAAATAATGGTACTTTAACTATTAATAAGGTTATATTCACCAATGATACAGGATATAACGGTGGTGCAATATATAATTACAATAAATTAGTTGTTAACAATTCAATATTTGATAATTGCTCAGTTACAAATAAAGGTGGAGCTATAATAAGTTCTAATGGTACCGTTGAATTAAATAATAACCAATTTAACAATATACAAGCTACAACAGAAACATTATATCTAAATAGCACAAATTCACTAAATAATAATGAATATAATAATTGTAGTATCTTATTTAAGAATTTAAATATAAGTTCAGTAAATTCAGCATATGTCAATGATATAATTACTGTAAATATAACAAGTAATTTGTTAAATCCAAATTATTATGATAATAATATTTTAAATAAAACAGAATATAATATCTATGAAAATAATGTATACCAAACAACAACCACAAGTAACAAAAACTTTACAATAATACCAACTACAACAAGTGATCTTAATTTATACATAACACCCAATATAAGTTCAACTAATTCAAATGTAATATCAATCAAAATCAATAAAGTAAATACAACAGTTAAAGTAAATCCAGTATATGCAACAGCTGGAGATACAATAACTTTAAAAGCAAATGTAACAACAACTAATGGATATGCAGTTACTGGTGGAAGATTAGTATTTAAAGTCAATGGGACAACATTAAAAGATACAAATGGTAATACTTTATATGCTACAGTATCTAATGGAGTAGCTCAACTTAATTATACAGTACCATCTTCATGGACTAAAGATAATTTATACATAATTGCTGTATACGGAGGTACAAGTTCTGAATATAATAATGCTATTAGTGAAAAATCAACTATAAATGTAGCTAAAAGAATTGCAACATTATCTGTAACTACTAACACTACATCAGGAATAGCTGGTCAAACAATTAGATTAACAGCAAAAGCATATTATAATGGTAGTTATATTAATTCAGGAAAAGTAGTATTTAAACTCAATGGAAAAACAATCCGAGATTCATTAGGTAACCCTATAATTGTAAATGTTACTAATGGAATAGCACAACTAAATTACACAATACCAAATGGAATATCATCAAGAACATATACATTTACAGCAGTATACTCAGATTCATATTATAATAGAACAGAAGCTAATTGTTCATTTAGCACAACAAAAATGAATACTTCAATGAATTTAAATTCAATTACTACAACTGCTGGTTCAACAGTAACTGTTAGTGGAGTAGTAAAAGATATTTATAATAACAACATAGTAGGTAAAACAAAAGTAGCTATAAAAATAAATGGTTTAACAATTGGAACAGCTTATGTAATAAATGGTACATTAAAAACAAATATAACAATACCTTCTACTTATAAAGCTAGAAACTATATATTAAGTGTTGTTATGGGTACAACAAATGCATATATTACATGTACTGGAACTACTATCTTAACTATAACCAAAACATAATATTATGGAATAAATATAATTATTCCATCTTTCTTTTTTTGTGTTCTGAAATTATTAAATAATAACAACTGATATATTATTAATGAAAGAGATTTAAATTAATAATACGAAATAATTTTTTTTATAAATAATTACTTGATGGAGGTGTATATTATAGATAATAAAATTAAAACTATTACTTCATGTATTGATAAATCTATGTTAATTGGATTTATTCTAATTTTACTAGGAGTTGTTATATTATTTACCAATTTTATTGATAGTTTTGTTACAACATTATTTTGGCCAATACTTGAAGGATCATCTGAAGGAAAAGCTGTATTATTCTTAGGATTATTAGGTAGTTTTTGTATATTAAGCTCATTTATAAATAAATCCGATAAAATAAAAAGAAAACTATATAAAAATAATGAATCTCATTGGCATTATCTATTATATGCACTGATATTACTATTAACTTGTGCTATTATTGGATTAATAATAGAAATATACATCAGAACTAAGTTTAATGTTTCCATATTTACTATTCTTAGTACAATGGATCCGAATACTAGTACTACTAGCCTTATGCATTCACATGTATATAAATCAGTATTAGGATTTTTTTCAAATAGTTTTGTACCAACACATGTTAATACAGGTTCATCCATTTTAACATATGTACTACCATATGCATTAGTTATTGCAATAATTTGGCCTATTATCTATTTATTAGGATTATCTGCTTTATCTAAAATGACACCAATATATAAAGCAGTGACGATCTTTTTAATAAGTACATCTTTAATAGGATTAATAGATGGAGGTTTATTTTCACAACCATTTCTTATAGGATTTGGATTTTTATTATTAGTATATGCAGCTCATGGTAACTTAATAAAAAATGGTAGAATTAATATAAAACCATTAATAAATCCATTTGTAATTGTGGGATATATCTTGTTAGCTGCTATAATTCTTGAGGTAGGTGGTAGTGAAACTACTTATCATACATTAACAGTAATTAACCAAACTGAACCTGTAAATATGGATGAGTATAATGTTATTAGTGTATATCAAAATGGTGATAAAACAACTTACATAATGGACACCAAAACACCAGATAAAGTGCTTATACGTGAAATATTTCAAACATTTAAAGGTAAAGCTTCATTGACATTTATGTCGTGGAATTTCTATTCATATTTTTAATATGAATTAGTTTTATTTTTTTAAAGAAGATATATTATTATATAAATGTTTCTATAATAAAAATATAAAAAAAATATAATAATAAAACCAAATTTAGAATAAAAATATATATAAGATTATTTTAATTAATAAAAATATAAAAAAATAATATAATCCCTACAACAAGATTATAAATATGTAATAACTAAATACATCTTATTCAATAATCTAAAATTAAAATAAGATAGTATAAACTAGTTAAAACAGAAATATTATGAAAATTAAACTTATTTTAATCTAAAACCCACAATTAATAATATTTATAAATTCTATCATCCTACTTATTTTAATTTATTTAATCAAAACTATAAAGAATTGAATTGTATTAATAAAGTTAAATAATACATTTCATATAATAAAAATCCTAAATTAAACCTAATATAAAAATTAAAGTGATATCAATAACAATATATTTTTAATAATGATTAAAAAACGTTAATTTATAAATATAAAACAAAAAAAAGCTAAAATAGAAATATATGACTTATTATTGCTTATAATAAGTTAAAACAACATGATATTATTTAAATAAATTTATAAAATTAATATCAAACAATATAACTTTTTAAAGTGTATGAACTATCCTATTTCTTATTAAACATATATAAAATATTTTAATAAAAAAAATAAGGATATTATATTTTAAAAAGCCAAAATAACAATAATTCTTAATAATAAATTAAAATATTCGAAAAATAAAAAAAGAAGTATATGACTTATTTAATGATTAGTAGCTCTAAATAATTTTAAAATTAAATTATATAATTTATAATTAGCTATCAAAAGATTAAATAGAAAAAATAAGGTCTGAATAAAATAAATATTAATTAAATTAGTTATAAAATTATAAAAGATCTGATTTAAGTAATTATAAAAAAAAATAAATCATAATAATAAAGTAATAATGTAATAACTTAAAAAGAATATAATAAACATGAAATAAATTTATTTAAAAGACAAAAAACCCTAATCAAGAAGTATTTGTTAAATAAATAAAGATTATAAATAACTTTAACATATAAATAAATATTTAAATAATATAATAAAGAATTAATAAATGGCTATCATTAATATTGGAGAATTAGAGATAGCATATATTATTTCAATTAAATATGAAATGATTTTTCATAGGAAGTTTAGTCATTGTTTAAATAAAATTTAAATAATTTAATATAAATAAAGAATTTAGGATTTTTTTCTTGATTTATAATAAAAAAGGGATTTTTTATTTAAATGGTATTTCAAGAAAAATTCCCCTAACTGATCTAAATAAACAAATCATGGGGGGTTTTACGTGAAACTTAATAAACGAACATTATCTGTTATACTATTACTTAGTATAATGTTGATAATGCTAACTGGAACATCAACAATCTTCGCTGCAAATTCAACTGACACATCAAGTATTAGTGATTCAAACTCTAGCAATGTTATCCAAGAAACATCAACAAGTTCTGTGGATAGTTCTAGTCAAGCTGATACAAGTAGTGTAAGTTCTGCGGCTCAAGATACGAGCAATACTATTTATAAGACCGTTGAGAAAGATACGATAGAATCCAACAATGTTGCTACAAGTGATGTAGAAACTACATCTAACACAAATACGGAAAAATCAACAGTCTCCAAAGAAACAAGCAATGACAATTCACTTCAACAAGTAAGTAGTGATGAAAAAACTACAACAGCACCTGTAACAACAACTAAAAAATCAAGCACAACGGAGAAAGTAACCTCCGATGAAGCTACAACTACTAATATTACAAACAATGTAGTAGAAGTAGAAACCCCAACAGCAAATACTACATCTGTTAATACTCTAAAAACAGTAAAAACAGCAACATATAATGATAATACAATATATGTAACTGTTGATGGTAATGGTGATGGTATTACAGTAGATACACCTACAAATATTATCCATGCATTTGATATTGCAAATGCAAATTACCAAGCTGGTACATGGACTATTAACTTAGCTGGAGGAGTATACAAATTTACTATGAACCTTTATGTTAACAGTAACATAAACCTTATTGGTTCTACAGATGGTACCACAACCATATTAGATGGACAAGGTAAAACTAGAATATTTTATATGGGTAACACAAATGGATTAACCAAAACATTTAGCATTTCCAACATAAACTTTACTAATGCTTATGTTGCAGGAAACGGTGTTACTGGAATGGTATCCTGTGTTGGTGGAGCTATATTTGTAGAATATGGTACATTAATAGCTGAAAATTGTAATTTCACCAATAACGTAGCTAATAGTAATAGTAATTCTAAAGCTGCAGGTGGAGCAATTGCATGGTATGGTCATGAAAATCAAGCTACATCATCAAACTATATTAAGTTAGATAATTGTAACTTTATTGACAACAGTGCAAAAAGTTACGGTGGAGCTTTAAGAATTTTCTGTATTGATGCAAAATCAGAAAGTCTTTCTAAAGCATACATAACCAATTGTAACTTTACAAACAACATAGCATATGGTGCAAAAGACCAAATGCGTGGTGGAGCTATTAACATACATAACATAGAAGGAACAATAGAAAATTGTAATTTCATAAATAACACTGCTGGTGAAAGTGGTGGAGCTATAAGAGCAGATTACCTATTAACTATCAAAAACACTGTTTTTGATGGAAATAAAATACTTGGACAAGGTACAGCTGGTCAATATGAAGGTACAGCAATTTATAATAACAATGGTAAAGACGCATATTACAATGGAAATTTCTATGCTCAATTAGTATTAGATAATTGTACATTCGCAAATCACCAAAGTAATTATAACGGTACTGTATATGCATCAGGTAAATGTGATATTATTATAAAAGATAATACTTTATTTGAAAACAACTCTGCTAATTATGGAGGAGTAATCTTTAATGAAGGTGGAGTTATTCAAGTAACAGATTCTACATTTAATAATAATACTGCTACATACTATGGTGGTGCTATATACAATGCTGGTGGTACTGTAACCACAGAAAATGCTTACTTCAATAACAATAAAGTTTTAGACCAAACCTCTGGATCAGGTGGAGCAATCTATAACTCTAATAGTAATGCACATCAAATCACAATTAGTAGTACCCAATTCAATAACAACTCAGCAGTTAACGGAGGAGCAATATACACCGCCGTTGGTACAACACTAAATATTTTAGATAATTCAATATTCAATAATAATACTGCAGTTACTGGTGGATCAATATATATTAGTAAAGGAACTGGTAGTATAATTGTAAAAGATTCTAAATTTATCAATGGTAGTGCATCTGATAAAGGTGGAGCAATCTACTACTTAGGTAGTACAGTAAATATACAAGATAACCAATTCACAAATATATACGCTGGTAACGAAACATTAAATTTAGAAGGTATTGGAACAGCACAAATGACTGTGACTGGTAATACCTACACAAACAGTAGTATTGGATTTGCAGAATTAACTATTGTAGCACCATCTACTGCTAAAGTAAATGATGTTGTAACTGTAACAATTACTCATAAATTATTATATCCAAATTATTATGATTCAGATATATTTACAAGAGGAGATTATACAGTATACATTGACGGTCAAGAATATAAAGTAACCGAAGATGGAGCAACTAGCTACACAGTAATACCAACGAAAGCTGGTGAAATCGTAACTAACATAACTTCAAGCTTAACATCACAAGCTTCCAATAAACAAATAATTCTAGTTGAATTAACTAATACACAAATCGTACTAGACACAATCGATGTTAACCCAACATTAACTAATGTAATTGTAAAAGCAACTGTAACAGATGCTAATGGTAAATTAGTTAATTCAGGAATTGTAACATTTGAAGATGGAAATGGACAAACAATAAAAGCTACCGTTGAAAATGGAATAGCAACAGTAACACTAAACTACAACAAACAAGGAAAATACACAGTTATAGGAACATATTCAGATCCTAACGGAGCTTATAATACTAATACAACAAATACAATAGCACCTATTATTCCAATAGCAACTACAACTAATGTAGTAAATGTTGAAACAGGAATAACTAATACAGATATTACTGTTACAGCAACTATAAAAGATGCTAATGGAAATAATGTACAAAGTGGAAACGTCACATTTACTGATGGAAACGGAAATGAACAAAATGTAAGAGTAGTTGATGGAGTAGCAACTATTACTGTAAAATACAGTGATGATGCAACTTATTCAATAACAGCTACATATAATGGTGATGATACATACAAAACAAGTAACGGAAATTCAGCTGTTACTATTAACATACCAAATACTAACATTGAAACATCACCTGCTCAAGGTACTACCACAACACCTGCTACAGTTACTGTAACTGTAAAAGATGAAAATGGTAAAACCGTAACAACTGGAAATGTAACATTTATTGATGAAATCGGAAACACCATTACAGTACCTGTAAACACTGATGGAACTGCAACTATACCATACACTGCAGAAACCAAAGGTAATTACACAATAACTGTAAATTATAATGATGAATCTGGTAACTACAATAAAAGTACCACTACTGTTAAAGTTGAAATAATTCCTACAGAAGTTCAAATTATTCCAACTGACGTTTCAGGAACTGTTGGAACACCAACAGATATAAATGTAACAATTAAAGACGTAAATGGTAAAACCGTAACAACTGGAACAGTAACTTTTACTGATGAAAATGGAAATATCATAGGAACAGCAACTGTAAACTCTAATGGAACTGCAACTGTACCCTACACTGCAGATACCAAAGGATATAAAACATTTAATGTAAGTTATACTGATAGTACTGGTAAATACAATGATAGCACAGGTAATACCTATGCAACTATTGCAAGTATACCAACAACACTATCATAACAGATGTAATAAACACTCCTGCTGGATCACCTATTAAACTTAATACAACTGTAAATGATATTAATGGAAACCCTGTAACAACAGGAAATGTGACCTTCACATATAAAAATGGAGTAACACAAACTGTAGAAGTAATAGATGGTAAAGCAACAACCACCGGTATTGTATACATTAACACAGGTAGTGATGTAGTGAATGTAGCATATACTGATAACAGTGGTAAATACTCAGACAGTACAAACACCACAACAGTATACACAACCTCTGGTGGATTATATGTAAATGCAACCGTATTAGATCCTACACCTGCAACAGGTAACATAATATCTCCTACAACATTAACAGTAAACGTATATGACGGATTTGGAAAAGCAGTTACAACAGGAAATGTAACATTCTATGATGAAAACGGAAAAGAACTTGGAACAGCAACTGTAGAAAATGGAGTAGCAACCATATCTTACCAATTTGATAAGACAGGTGGTTACACCATAAGTGTAAAATACACTGACCTTAGTGGAAATTACCCAAGTGCTAATGGAGAATTAAATACAGTAATATCACCAGTTGGAACTAACGTTGTAGTATCACCAATAAGTAATACAACATTAACCAATAACACGATAACTGTACATGTAACTGATGCAAATGGAAATGCTATTACATCAGGAACTGTAACAATAGACCTTGGTAATGGAACCACTGTAGAAGCTAATATAGTTAATGGAGTAGCAACCACTATTGTAAACTACAACACAAAAAGTGACTACACCATAACAGCTACATACAATGGTAATGGAACTTACAGTGGAAATACAAACACATCTACAGCAACAATAACTCCAATAGGTACAACCACCACAACATCACCAATTTCTGGTAAAACAAAAAGTGACATTGTTGTTACAGCAACAGTTACTGATGCAAATGGTGATAAAGTACAATCTGGATCTGCAACCTTCACAGACAACAACGGTTTATCAAAAACCGTAAATGTAGTAAATGGAATTGCAACCATAACTGTCAATTATGATACTATAGGAGACTACACCATGAGTGTAGTATACAAAGGAGACGATACATACGATCCATCCAACTACGATCTAAGTAAAATAGATTTAGTAGAAGGAGTAGTACCAATAGATGACGGAACACATACTGGTGGAAATAGTGAAGAAGATGGACATGCAGATAACACTATAACAGACACACCAACTACAGATACAACAACTACAGATAATGTAGTTTCAGATAACACATCAACAACAGACACAACAACCACAATCACAGATACACCAACTACAGATACAACAACCACAACAACTGTAACTGATAACACAAACAACAACCAAAACAACCAAAACACAATCACAGAAAACCCAACAGAAAACAACACAACCGCAACAACAATCACAGAAGACACAACAACCACAAACCCAATAGATAACACAATTATTGATGATACACCAACAACTGGAAACAACACAGTTATAGATGATACACCAACAATTGATACACCAACAGAAAACAACACAGTTATAGATGATACACCAACAAATGATACACCTGTAAACGATAATACATCAACAAATATAATCGATGCAACCACACCTGCAAACAACAACACAATTGATACAGAAAACACAACCACACCAACAGATACACCAACTGATACAAACACAACAACCGATGCAAACACAACAGATGTAATCAACAATGATGTAAACACAAATACTACTGTAAACCCATCAAACACAACAGAAACAACTAACAATACAGAAGTTACACCAGATGTAACCACACCAACAACTGATGTAACTGAAAATGCAACTGCAACCACACCTGCAACAACAGCTACAACTCAAACTGCAACTGCAACTGCAACTACACCTGCAACAACAGCTGCTACTGCTACTGCAACTCAAACTGCAAGTCAAACTGCAACTGCAACCGCAACTACAGCTGCAACTGCAACAACAGGTCAAACTGCAACTGCAACATCTGACAATACTGTAAATGATAATACTGGTGTTACCGACACAGGAGCTTCAGATAACGGAGCAACTGATCAATCAAGCAATACTACAGATAATGGAAACAATAATGTAATAAGCGAAGATTCAGGTATCACTACTACATCATATAACAATATTCAAAGACGTGTAAAACTTAGAAGTTTCTTCACTGCTGACTAAGTATAATTAGTCAACAAAAAAGAGGAATAAAAAGATTACTGATGATAATTTAAATTCATTAGTATCTCTTTATTACCTTTTTAGACAAAATAATAAAAATAACTCATTTTGAAATAATAATTAAAAAAAATAATATATTGAATATTAAAATTTTTTTAGAAATATATTAATATTTTAGATTAAAATATATTATTATACAATAATAATTGTTAAGTTTTAAAAAAAGAACATATAATTATTAATATATTTTACCTGATTTTATTCATTAGTTTTATATAATGTTTTATACATATTAGTATCTATGACAGATCAAACAACTTTAATACTAAGCGTAGTAGCTATCATCCTAGGTATCCTTATTTTTATTTATCCTAGTTTAGCTGCATATATTATAGGAATTGCTTTAATAATCTTTGGTGCTTACGAAATTGTTAAAGAAATCCGATAATCAATATAAAAAGAAATACAAACAATATTATAATTTAAGGAAATCAAATAAGAATCAAATAACTTATGATCAACTTAAAGATTAATATTTTATTTTTGATTTTTATTTTATCTTTTTTTTATTTTGATATTTAGAAATAGTTGTTTGAAAATTTATTTTACTATTTAATGGGGATGAACTTATTGACAGAAAACACAAACAAACTTATTGCTATTATTAGTGTCGTTCTAGGTATTCTAATTTTTATTTATCCTAATTTAGTAGCTTACATTATAGCTTTCTTTTTAGTAGTAACTGGTGTTTTAGAAGTTATTAAATAAAAAAAGAATATTATCAGTAATATTTTGTATATATATTTAAAAAAAGTAGATAAATAAAAAAAATATCTTTGAGAATAATATTTAAACTTTTAAGTAAGTTCAAGATTTAATAAAAAAGGTTATTCTAGTTATAATAATTAGAATTTTTATTTATATCCACTTACATTTTAAATAAATTTATGCTTTGTAGAAAAGCTATATTAAAAGTTTATTTCTAAAAAAATTTACTT
>CAYNSJ010000022.1:0-35292 GCA_964399835.1 uncultured Methanobacteriaceae archaeon
ATTTTAAAAAATATAATATACTTCTTACTATTCAAGTTACTAATCAATTTTAATAAAAATAAATAATGTATAACATAAACTATTAAAACTTTTATTTATTTTATAGAAATTATTATAATAATATAAATATGATAGTACAAATAAGAAATTATTTTAAGAAAACAATAATAATTAAATAATATATAATAAATTAATAAGATATTAATTAATTCAAAAATGAAAAGGTGAAACAATGAACAAAAAGATACTTGCAATATTGATAATTATCATACTAGCAATACTTGCTGCAGTAGCAATACCTCAATATCAATCATATCAGCAACAAGTACTATCTAAACAATTCAATGATTCAATACAAAACGCAAGTGATGTAGAAAAATCAATTGTTAATCAAACTAGTCAGTTTAACAGTCAAAATAGTACAGATGCTGATGTATTAATAAATACTATCAACAATGAGATATCTCCAAAGTATTCTCAAGAACTACAGACACTAAATCAGACAGAACAAGTAACTTCAAATGATACCGAAAAAAAATACATACAACTTCAAGAAAAAAGAGTACAATTAGAATCTAAAAATGTAAATGCTACAGTGACAACATTAAATGCTATATCTAAATATGTTAAAGGCGAACGAAGTGCACAAGATTCACAAACTGCCATCAATAATGCAAATAATGATTTAAACACAACCAACACACAATTAACACAAGTTTATAGTGATATAAGAACAATGTTACAACAAAATCCTGATTTAAACAAAAAATTACATGATCTCAATTTATCTAATGCATACTATGGAGAACAAAATACACAACAAGTACAAAACACAACCAATACAACAACTAACACAACAACCAATACAACAAATTAATCAGAATGATATATTCTCCCCCACACACTCTTTTTATAAAATCTTAAAAAATTTCTATTTTTAATATACTAACAAATTAATATAAAGAAAAATATAAATTATAATAATATAAACAATAGTTTTACCTTAAAAAGGAAAGAAAAAAAGGATATTAAAATTTATACAATAAAAATAGTTAAATGAGAAAAAATTTTTAATAGGATGTTTAAGAAAATGAAAAAAGCATTTAACATGTACGTTCGAACATTAATCATAAGTGAGCATGGCAAAATATTACTTCTTAAAAGAAAAACCTTAAATAACAAACCAATATGGGAATTACCAGGATCCATAATTTCAGATGATGAAAGTTTTGATGAGGTAGCTTCAGCCAGTATAAAACGAGAAACTGGTTATTATATCTATCCTGGAAAAATATTAGGAATAGGTGAATATACTGACAGTCAAAATAAAGAATTACATGTCATAATGGACGCTTCAATAATTAGTGGTGAATTAATTTTAGAACGTAACTATGACCAGTACACGTGGATAGCCCCTAGCAGATTAACAGATTACCCCTTAGCTCCATGGCTCGAAAAGTACTTAAAAAATAATAAAATACCATTTAATGACATACAAGAAGAATTAGATGAATTAGAAAAAAAAGATGCTATGAGAAAAGAGATACAAGAAGCAGAGTTAAAATCAAATAATCTCGAAGATAATATAAACACCCAAGAAATTGGAGACTCTGTTAAAAGCTCATTAAGTCTATTAAAAGATACTATAATAAGAACATTCCATCCAAAAGAAGCAAAAATCACACGAACAACTCCAAAAGGTACATATGGAAAACAATACGGTAACCCAAAATCTAACACTACCGACGAGGACATGATTTATATAAATCATTCAAAAGATAATGAAAACAAAAAATCACAACCAGTAATGGATCCAATAACTGAAAAGAAACAAACAACTACAACAAATAATACTGAAGACATAATAATTGATCATGACGATATAGCATCAGAAAACAATGATAAAATAATAATCAAACCAAATCAAAAAAAAGTAGAAACAGAAGACATAATAATTGATCACTCTGAAAATAAAACAATTCAAGAAAAAGACATAATAATTGATCACTCTGAAAATAAAACAATTCAAGAAAAAGACATAATAATTGATCATACAGAAAACGAAACACCAAAAAAAGAAGAGTCAATTTACACTAAACCAAAAAAAGTTTATGAAATGAACATAAACAAAGAACATAATCAATTAAAAGACACTCCAATAACAAAACAGATAAACCCAAAAGTTCCTGATAGAAATATTACTAAAGAATACAACCAAGTAAATAATTTACAAACATCTACACAAAACGAATCAAATTTAATTAAACCAAAAAAAGTACATGATTTAAACATTAATAAAGAATATAACGAAAAAATTAACACAGAAGAAGAATTTAATAAAATAACACCAAAAAAATCACCAGATGTTATAGTAAAAAAAGAACAAGATGAAATTCCAGATATACGAAAAGAAAAAGAAGATCGGGAACGTATAAGTTTTAATACAGAAAGTGTTAGAAAACGTGGCGAAGAATGGAAAAATAAGCTCAATGAAATTAATAAGACAGAAGCTAATACTAAAAAAGTTAGAGCTCCTCATCCAAAAGGAAAAAGAAGAAAATAATTTCTTCAACTTTACATCCTATTTTTTTTATAAAGTAATTCCTAGATAACTTAATGCAAATTTTATACCTTCTATTCCCAAAGAACCTACTGAAATAAAGTAACCTACGGCTATTAAAGTCATTAAATAACCTGCAATCATTAATAAACCATCTTTTTCCAAAGTACTTATTGATAACATTAATATTCCTACAGCAGGAACAAAATCAGTAAAAGGTATTGGAAGAGGTAATAATAATAAAAAAGATAATAACATTATAAATACTGATTTTAGTCTTAAAAAAACTATATTAGTTGTTACTATAGTTAATCTTGGTTTTACAATTTTTTCAACATATCCCATCACTTTTTCTAATGTTTCAAATATTTTTAAGATATTACTATAAGATAATTGATACTGAGCAACTTTATTAGGTAAATATAACTCCCTATTTATTAAGTTAGAAAGTTCTATTAAAATTATAAGTAATCCAAATGGAGTACTACTTCCAGGTATACTCACAGGAATTATAAAAGGTGCAGTCAATATTATTATTAATATATACTTTCCTTTATCACCTATTTTATCAAGAAATTCTTTTAAAGATAATCCTTTTTCAGGTAGATCTTTTTTTAATTCAGCAATTGTTACTGATGTCTTAAGTAGTTTTTTCTTATCATTATCTCGTTCTACCAATAAAGTTCACCTTTACAATTTTTTTAAATAATAATTATGAGCATAATATATTTTATAGTCTTATTGTATTACAATATAAACTATTTATAGATTTTTGATAGTACTTAATTAATATTGTAATTTATTATTGAAAAAAAGTTCTAAAAAAAGGAGGGGAATAAGAAAATAAAATTAGGTTACTTAAATATTGTTTCCTCTATTTTGTAATATTTCATTTTCAGGTATTTCATTAATATCTAATCCAGGCATTGCTGCTCCTAAATTAGTTGATACTTTAGCTATTAAATCTGCATCTTCATAATGAGCTGTTGCATCTACTATTGCTTTTGCTACTAATTCTGGATTTTCAGATTTGAATATACCAGATCCAACAAATACCCCATCTGCTCCCATTTGCATCATTAATGCTGCATCAGCAGGTGTTGCAATTCCACCTGCAGCAAAGTTTACTACTGGAATTCTTTGTTCTTCTGCAGTTTGTTTTACTAATTCTCTTGGTGCATTTATATCACGTGCTACTTGCCAGAGTTCTTCTTCTGATTTATTAGCTAATTCTTTAATTTTACCCTGAATAGCTCTCATATGTCTTACAGCTTCAACTACATTTCCTGTTCCAGCTTCACCTTTAGTTCTTATCATTGCTGCTCCTTCATCAATTCTTCTTAATGCTTCACCAAGGTTACGTGCTCCACATACAAATGGTATTGTAAATTCTTCTTTATTTATGTGGAAGTCTTCATCAGCCATTGTTAATACTTCACTTTCATCAATCATATCTACACCTAATGATTGAAGTACTTGTGCTTCTACAAAATGACCTATTCTTGCTTTTGCCATGACAGGTATGCTTACTGTATCCATAATTTCTATTACTTTAGAAGGATCAGCCATTCTTGCTACTCCACCAGCTTTTCTTATATCTGATGGTACTCTTTCTAATGCCATTACTGATACTGCTCCAGCATCTTCAGCTATAGCGGCTTGTTCTACATTTACTACATCCATGACAACTCCACCTTTTGTCATTTTTGCGAATCCTTCTTTTAATACTTTTGTTCCATGTAACATTCGTTCTATTCTCCTTTTTTATTTTATTTATACTTTTTAATTTTTTATATTAATTATTCTTTTTAATATTTTTCCAATAATTTAACTATATAATTATTGTATGTTGTTAATTTAATTTATTGTTTTTTAACTGTACTGATTAAATCTTCAATATTTATATCATTTTTTGTTGGTATAGCTTCAGTTGCACCTGATTTTGTAGTTGATCTTGCTGCTATATAACTTCCAATTATACCTGCTTCATCTAAAGAATAACCATTTAATACTCCATATAAGAATCCTGCATTATATGCATCTCCTGCCCCAGTAGTATCTACACTATTAACTTTAAATGCTTTTATATGATAAATTTCATCATTTTGAATTATTATAGAACCTTTAATTGATTGTTTAACAACAATAATTTTTATTTTATCTGATATTTCATCTATTGCTTCTTTTAAATTATCTTTTCCTGTTATTATACGCAATTCTTCTTTATTTACCAATAAAATATCAGTATAACTTAATAATTCATCCATAAATTCTTTTCCTCTATTTGCATATAACATTCCAGGATCTACAGATATTATAATAGAAGATGAAAGTTCTTTAAGTAGCTCCATTTGAGTTTTAACAGATGGATCTTCAGGATTTTTACCTACAAATGAAGTTATATGTAATATTTGTGTATTTTTTAAATAATCTACATTTACTTCGTTTTTATTAATAGTATCATTTATTTTAGGATTTACGTAAAGTTTTCGTTCTCCATCTTTATCTACAAAACCAATAACTTCACCAGTCTCTCCTTTTTTAATTATTAAACCATCAACATTAACATTATTCTTTTTAAGATAGTCATACATCATTTTTCCATTACTATCATTCCCTATCTTACCAATGTATCCTGTATTTAATCCTAATTTTGATGCTGCTATTACTGTATTTGCTGCTGATCCACCACATGATTTTGTTTCTTCATTTATAAATGTTTCACCATCAGCATCTGCAAATTCATTCACTTTACAGAGTCTATCTATGTTCAATGCTCCCCATCCAATTATGTCATATGTCATGATTATAATCCCCTTTTTTTATGAATCTATAATATATCTTTGAGATTTATTTTATATTTACCTAATTTACCTTCATAATTTCCTGCAGATACTTTTGTTATTCCTTCAACACCTTCTAAAGCTTTTATTCCTTCTTGAAGTGATTTTTCTGCATCTTCCAAAGTTAATGCATCTATTACTATTTCAGGTATATAATTTACACCATCTTCTACTTTTGATTCTTTACCTATTTTATCTTTTAAAGATGGACAATATGGATGATTTGTTGTTGGACCTATCTCAGGATAATTTGTTTCTACTTTTGATGCAGCTGAACATATATCAAATGGTGCACAAACTCCATCAACTTTTTCTAAAGCAGCTAATGCTTTATATCCACCTTCGAGTACTGCTTCTTTTGTAGTACAATAATACCAGAAGTTGACTCCCATAATTCCTTCCATACAACCTAATTTTTGTTCAATATAAAAATCTGGAATTGCTATAGGTACTCTAATCATTGTTCTTCCACATATTTCTTCTATCCATTCATATCCATCCCCACAATGTCCTACATGCTCAGTAGTATCAATATAGTCAAATGGATCTATGGATGCATCAAATATTTTTACAAACGGTTTTACTAAAATATCTTGTCTTATTCTAAAAGATAATTCTTTATCAAATTTTTTAAGATCTTTTGTATTATACCAAAATTGTATTATTACTCCAGGTCTATTATCTGGAGTTTCTGATTTATCTAAAAATTTTTCAACACCAGATTCTGTTCTTCCAATTACTGTTCCTGGAGTTGCAGTTGCATCAGATGCTATTTTTTGTATAGTTATTTCATCTTCTGCTGTTACAATCATTCTTACACATGTTCCTGTAAATGCTTCACAATAAGTATCTTCTATTTCTAAATCCATAATTATAATCTCCTTATTTTATTAATTTAAGAAATTATCCTAAATTTCCTATTTTTTCTCCTCTTACGGAATTTCTTATTTTTTGAGCTTTATTTATAACATTATCCCTATTTTTATCATTAATAATATCAATTATTGGCATTTTATTCATAATTAATTCCTGTTTAATAGTATTATTAGTAGAATATTCATTTATTGAATTAAAAGGATCTTCATTATAATCCATTATAAACTCATATACTCCTTCAGTCCCAGAGTTATTAAATATTTCAGCCATTAATGCTAAAATCATATTATTGTTTGATAGTATTGAAATTGATGCTGAATTAATTGAATGTTTATTTCCATTAAATGATATACTTACACCATTACTTTCTTTAGCATATTCTAATGCTTCTTTATCAGTTATACTATCTCCAGAATACATTAAATTTTCAGGTTTGTACTTCTGTTTTTCTATTATATCTAAAATTGCATCACGTTTACCTACTCCACCAACAGGTTTTATTGATTCTATCAATTTATTAATTTTCATAGAATATATAGTATTATGAAATATTTGATCTATATTTTCAAAACTAGAATCAAAAAGTATTGTATCATGCATTTCAAGAAGTCTATCCTGTTCTATTTCATCTAAATCAAATTTATCTAAGTTTAACTCTGTAGAATAGGTATTCTCATAAGAAAAATTTATATTATCACACAACGCTTTTATATATTGATTGTAACTAGTACTTACAATATAACAAGGCATAATTTCCTTAGTTATTTGTATCATTGATTTAGCTCCAGGAATTAAAAATATATTGTCCTCTGAAAAATCTATTATATCCTGTTCAGTCAAATCATATGCTTTTAAAAAAGGGGATATTAATCTTAGGGTACTACCTGCAAGATAACCTTTCGTATTACGTTCAACTAATATATCATCATATTCACTTAATATTTTAAAAAATATTCCTCCATCGGGGATAAAATAATCAGATATTTCATATGCATTGTCATTAACTGATAGTGGACCTTCACAATCGGTTACAAAAAATTTATCATTCATATTTATTAGATACTCTCCGTATGATATTTAAAAGACAATCATTTATAACAAATAAAAGTAAATCTTTTATATATATTTATTTATATAAAAAGATCATATTAAATATTATAATATATTATTATATCAATATGAATATTATTCTAAATATACTATAGACTATAGGTGAATAAATGAAATTACTAACTAAAATTATCAAATGTATGCTTATTATAATTTTAATTGCAGCAATATGTTCTGTTGTATATTTAGTTGTGATACATAACCCCGGTGAAGGATATACAGAATTTTATGTACTTGACTCTAACGGAAACATTTCTGATTATCCTACAAATGTAACTCAGTATTCCATAAATAAGTTATATATAGGTATAACTAATCATGAAAGTCAAGAAGAAAATTATACTGTTAAAATACGGCAGAATAATACAACACTAGTAAAATATAATAAAACATTAGAAGAAAATCAAAAAATTGAAACACCGTATTACTTTGATGTTACAGAACACATTGGAGATAATCAAGTAATCAATATAGACTTGTATAAAGGTAACGATTCTGCACCATATAGAAGTTTAGATATCCGTTATAATGTAACCAAGTAACCTCTTTTATCTCATTTTTTTTATTTAACAAATTTTATACCAATTTATAATATATAAACAATAATTTTATGTTTAACTAAGACTAAATCATGATTATTTTAAAAAAAATATAAATAACTACAAACGATATATATAATTAATTATGTATGCTTGTTATTCAAGTATCAAGAAATAATGAAAAAGAACAGAGAATAAAAATTTAAGATAACATTACTTATTATAATCAGTGACAACTGAATCTAATAGAAATTATCATTATTTTTAGAAAGGAGTAATAAATAAAATGAAAGATTTAAACTGTGTTATTACGGGTGGTGCTGGCTTTATAGGATCACATATAGCTGAACAATTATTAAACCAAGGAGCATCAAAAGTAACCATTATCGATAATTTATCCACAGGAAAAATGGAAAATATTAAACATTTAGACCAAGATAGAATTGAATTTGTTAAAGGAAATATTACGGAATTAGGTCTAAAAAAAATATTTGAAAATAATGATTACATATTCCATGAAGCAGCTGTAGCAAGCGTACCTGAAAGTATAACTCACCCAACCAAAACAAATAATATAAATATAACTGGATCTTTAGAAATATTAAAAGCAGCATGTGAAGTTGAAGTGAAAAAAGTAGTATCTGCATCTTCATCTGCAGTATATGGTGAAACAAAAAAGTTACCTAATAGTGAAGATTTACCTCTTAATCCTTTAACACCTTATGCTGTTACTAAAGCAACCTTAGAATTATATTCAAATGCTTTTACAAGTACATATAACTTACCAACAGCATGCCTTAGATACTTTAATGTATTTGGTCCAAGACAAGATGCTGAATCAGAATATAGTGCAGTAATACCAAAATTTATAAATGCATTACTTAACGATGAACAACCAATAATAAATGGTGACGGTGAACAAACACGTGATTTTATAAATGTAAAGAATGTAGCTGATGCTAATATTAAAATGGCTGAAAGTGATGTAACTGGTGTTTATAATATAGCTCATGGAGTAAGTACTAGTATAAAAGAATTGTTAGAAATGATATGTGATATTATGGGCTATGATTTTAATCCAGTATATCATGAAAAACAAAAAGGTGACATTGTACATTCTGTGGCAGACATATCCAAAGCAAAAAATGTAATTAACTTTGAAAGTGAACATAACTTTAAAAATGAATTAAAAGAAACCATTGACTATTTCACAAAAGAATATGAAAATAAACAATAAAGCAAATTGTTTCATCTTTCTTTTAATTTTATTTAATAAAATAAATTTCAAATATTAATTCTATTAAAATATAAAACTAATTGAATTAATATCTATGAGGACAATCATGCTAGCAAAAATAAGAGAATTATATAAAAAAAAAGAATATAAAAGAATTCTTGAAAATATGGTATCTCTTACAGGATTACAATTTGCTAGTTACATTTTACCATTAATAACACTACCTTACCTAACCTGGATTTTAGGACCAGATAAGTTTGGATTAACACAATATGCTATATCATTAATAACTTATTTTCAATACTTTACCGATTATGGATTTAATTTATCTGCAACAAGAGAAATATCTTTAATACAAGACAATAGAAAGAAAGTATCGGCAATATTTAACTCGGTAATGGTTATAAAAATAGGATTAACGATAATAAGTTTTATAATAGTATTATTAATAATAACATTAATACCAAAATTTAATAAAGATGCTATGGTATATCTTTTAACATTTGGTATTGTAATAGGAAACATGTTATTTCCAACATGGTTATTCCAAGGTATGGAACGTATGAAGTATACTACCATACTAAACATTACAGGAAAAGTACTATTTACTGTATTGATATTTGTATTCATACATACACAACAAGATTATATATTAGTTCCAATAATTAATTCACTAGGATTTTTAGTTGTAGGTATACTAGGTATTATTACAGCAGTGAAACAATTTGACATAGAATTTAAAATGCCTACATTAACAGAAATAACATATCATTTAAAAGAAGGATGGCACGTATTTATCTCAACAATTGCTATAAATATGTATACTACAACAAATACATTTTTATTAGGATTATTAACAAATAACACCTTAGTTGGATATTATTCCATTGCTGAAAAAATAGTATTAGCAATTAACGGATTATTAAGTCCAATATCACAGTCATTATATCCATACATCAGTCGTAAAACAAATTCAAATAAAAAAGAAAGTATATTCTTCATACGTAAAATAACTAAAATTATGGCATTAATAGGATTATTACTATCAATTATGCTATTCATATTTGCTAAACCAATAATTATAATATTATTTGGAACAGCATATACACATTCAGTTACAATATTACAAATATTATCATTCATACCTTTAATTGTAGCATTAAGTACGGTATTTGGTATAGAAACTATGCTTACATTTAATTATAAAAAAGCATTTACATCCATACTTGTAATGGCAGGAATTCTTGATATTATATTAGGAATAATACTTATAATATTAATGAAAGAGATAGGAATAGCAATATCATTTGTAATATCAGAATTATTTGTAACAGTTTCAATGTTTATATTCTTACAGAAAAAAGGAATAAAAATAGTAGGAACAATAGAGGATAAAAACATTAATAAAAAAATACAATAAGGAGGAAATTCAATGACATATGATTATATAATAGTAGGAGCAGGAATTGCAGGAATAACAGCAGCAGAACAAGTAGCAAATAACTTAAATAAAACTGTATTACTAATTGATAAAAGAGATCACATTGGTGGAAACTGTTATGACTACAACAATGAATATGGAATATTAATACATAAATATGGTCCACATATATTCCATACAGACAAAACACGAGTATTTAATTATTTATCTCAATTTACTCAATGGAATAATTACAGTCATAAAGTATTAGGTAGAATAGAAAATACACTTGTACCTATACCATTTAATTTAATAAGTATTGATAAAACATTTCCAACAGAAAATTCAGAAAGATTAAAAGATCTGTTACTTAGTGAATACGAAGTAAATAGTAATATTCCAATATTAGAATTAAAAAAATCAGAAGATCAAGAAATACAAAAATTAGCAGACTACATATATGAAAATATATTTTTACACTACACAGAAAAACAATGGGGATTAAATCCAGAAGAATTAGATTCTTCTGTAACAGCACGTGTACCTATACATGTATCCTATGACTGTAGATACTTCCACGATGCATACCAAGGACTACCATTAGAAGGTTACAGTAAAATGTTTAATAGGATGCTTGCAAACCCTAATATAAACATAATATTAGATAAAGATTATAAAGATTATTTAACTATAGATCATGAAAATAAGAAGATATATGTAAATAACGAGGAATTTACAGGAAAACTAATATTTACTGGTATGATTGATGAATTTTTTAATTACGAATATGGAGAATTACCTTATAGATCATTGATTTTTGATAATGAAACTATTCAAAGACAGACATTCCAAGAAAATGCAACGATTAACTACCCTAATGAATACCATTTCACCCGTATAACAGAATATAAACTATTAACAGGACAACAAACTCCTTATACTACAATACAATTTGAATTCCCTGTACCTTATAGAGCAGATATAGAAGAACAAAGTATACCTTGTTATCCTATACCTCAAGAAAAAAACAAAGAACAATACTTAAAATATAAATCATTAGCTGATGATTACTCAAATGTTATTTTTTTAGGAAGGTTAGCAGAGTATGAATATATGAATATGGATAAAGTTGTTGATAAAGTACTATCCTTATTTGACTCTTTACTTCTTGAACAATACAACGCAGAGAACGTAGAAAATATAATAGATCAATAAATAAATTAGACAAGATAGTTTCTAAAAACTATCTTATAAATTAGATTTTAAGTATTATACCTGTTGATGTGATTAAATGAATACTGTAAAAAGGTTAATAAAAAACACAAGTGTACTTTTCTTATCTCAAATGATAAGTTATATTTTAGCATTTTTTTATACATTATACTCAGCAAGATATCTTGGAACATCTAATTTTGGTATAATATCTTTTGCAACAGCTACTTCTGGGCTTTTTGCAATTTTAACAGATTTAGGTATTTCAACATTAACAATACGTGAAGTAGCTCGTGATAAATCTAGAACTTATAAATATTTAGGTAATACAGGTACTATTAAATTTCTACTATCTATACTAACAATGGTATTACTGATATTATACGTTAATATATTTTCATTTGATGAAATAACACGTGTAGTAGTTTATATTATAGGTTCTTCTGTTATAATTAATTCTTTTAGTGGAATATTTACTGCAATATTTAGAGCTTATGAAGATATGGAATATCAATCAGTTTCTGAAATTATTAGTGCTGTATTAATATTTACGGGTATTTTATATTGTGTATTCACAAATAAAGGTGTTATAGGTGTAGCATATGTATATTTAATTTCAAATACTATAGTGTTAATTTACAACTTTGTTATTTGTAGTAAAAGATATGGTTTAATACATTTCCAAATAGATTTCGAATTCTGGAAAAAAGTAATTTACCATGCTTTTCCTCTTGCAATCACAAGTATATTTGCATTAATTTCATTTAAAATGAATACAATTCTTTTAACTATGATGACAACACAAGCTATTACTGGAGAGTATACTGCTGCATTTAATTTAATGCAAGCATTAATTTTTATTCCAACAGTATATTCTAGTGCTGTAATGCCATTATTTTCTAGATTATATGTGGATAAAAAAGATTTATTAAATTATTCTTATAATAAATCATTGAAGTATTTAACTGTGTTAAGTATTCCAATTTCTATGGGTACTATGGTGCTTTCTAATAAAATTATAATGTTTATATATGGAGCAACTTATGTTAACACTATACCAATATTAGAATTAATAATATGGGCACTACCTGCAATATTCCTTAGTTATATTTTAGGTATTAGTATCGCAGCTATTAACAAACAACATGAAACAGTAAAAGCTACATTTATTTGTATGCTTTTTAGTATCTTTGGGAATTATATACTAATTCATTTCTTTGGTGGACTAGGAGCTGCAATGATTACAGTTATTAATGAAGTAAGTATGGTTCTATTTTATTTACATATCATGAGTAAATATAATTATCATACTCCATTAAAAAGTATTATTCCTAAACCTTTAATTGCAAGTATTGTAATGGGAATTATAATATATTACTTGAATCTAAATTTACTATTCAGTATAATTTTAGGTATAATTGTTTATGTAGTAATGGTATTATTACTTAGAACATTTGATAAAGATGATTTAAACATACTACAAAAATTATTACCTGAAAAATTAAATGATAAAATTAATAAGTTTATAAACTAAAATAAAAGGAATTAACCTTTTATAACTTTTTTTAATAACTAATTTGTTTTGATTAAAATGATAAGTATAATATGTGTATATAACAATGAAGATATTCTCAATAAATATTTAATAAATAGTTTAAATAATCAAAAAGAGAAGTATGAATTAATACTCATTGATAATAGAGAAAATAGATTTGATAATGCTGCTAGTGCCTTAAATCATGGAGCTAATCAAGCAAAGGGAGATTATTTTATTTTTGCTCATCAGGATATAAATTTTACAGATCCACAATGGATTAAAAATACTTTAAAAGAAATAGAAACCTTAAATAATCCAGGCATTATTGGTGTAGCAGGTAAAGTAAATGATAATATAGTACGTAGCAATATAAAACAAGGATTAGATCCTGTTGATGTTTCACCATATAAAATAAATAAAGCAGAACATGCTAGTACTTTAGATGAGTGTGTACTTATTATTCCTGCATCTGTTTTTAAAAATAATAAATTTGATGATAAAACTTGTGACGATTGGCACTTATATGGAACTGATTATGTTTTGTCAATACAAAAAAAAGGTTTTAATAGTTATATTATCCCGACTACGTTAGAACATAGATCCAAAGGATACTCTATGTCTCAAGGATATTATGATACTATCCCCCATATACAAAAAAAACATTGGAGAAAAGGTCTCATACGTACTTGTATGGGTGATTGGTTCACATTTGTCCCTGTTTCCATTCAAAGAAAAATTAAACAATTACATCCTTATTAATTTATTTTTTTAGTCTATTATGAATGTACAACTATCATCATTTTTAGACATACATTCAGCTTCTTCTATAGTTAGTTTCTTACCGAAATGACTTTCTAATATTCCTTTTAATATTCCTCGAGTTACATCACATATCGGTATGTTCATTTTTTGTCCTAAACACTCTGAACATTCTTTATTTTTGATTATTAAAGGAGATTGACTACTTACTTTTATTTTACCCATATTCAATTTATCAAACGTATCTTTTATTAAATCTAATAATTCATCTAATGATTCATAATGATACGATTTATATATCTCTTGTCCAATTTGTTCTCCAGCCATCATAGAAAGTGGTGATAACTGTAATCCATGTCTTAATAATATTGACTTAAATATTTTGAGTTCTTCCTTATACAATTGTTCAGAAGTTTCTATTTCTCCATTTACTTTAGGCATTTGATAGATAATACTATCAGGATATATTTCACCTATATATTGAGCATAAATATAAAATATTTTACTTCTTCTATCTATTGGATGAGATTTATAACTTATTATTCCATCTTCTAATAAATTTTTTAAATGAACTGAAATTGTTGATTTAGATTTCCCTGTGTTTTTTACTATATCTGCTTCACTAGATTCATTTTCTAGCATGTTTAATATCTGTATTTTTATAGGACTATCTATTATTTTTATTCCTTTTCTTGTAGAAAAAATTTTTATTTTTAGATTGTTATAATTGTTTAAAGGCATCATATTGTTTTGTATAGCATTTACTTAATATAAAACTTTAGTTAATTCTTTTCAAATATCATGTTTTTTTCTAGTAATATTGTTATAAGATTATATTTTTTTAAATTTATAGATAATTTTAGTATAAATAATAATGTAAGAAGAATTTATTTTATAAAAAATAAAGATTTTAGAATTAATAACTAAAAATATTTGTTTTAAATAAAACCAATGAGAATTAACAATTAAAATTCTTTAAATAATTTAAAACACAAATGATTACAATTATTAAAAATAATTAAATAATTACAAATTTCTTAATATAGATAAAATAATAAATATATTTATTAAGATAAAGTAATTTATCAAATTAATTTAAAGGAATAGAGTATATGGTACCAGTATTATCAACATTATATAGAATTTTACCTAAAAAAATAAAAAATAATCCTAAAATGGTAGAGTTAGTACAACGTTTTAATAACAATAATAAGCTTAAAGAAATAGAATCACATTATCGTATGCTTGATTTAATATTTGCAAATTGTGATATAAAGGCGAAAGGTGTAATGCGTGATATACAATTATTATCATTAGAATTACTAAGATTATTTGACAATATATGTAAAAAACACAACTTAAATTATTGGTTAGATTATGGTACTCTTCTTGGTGCTGTAAGACATAGAGGATTTATTCCATGGGACGATGATATTGATATTGGAATGATCAGAGAAGATTACAACAAGTTAGTAAAAGTATTCCCTGATGAAATTTCTAAAATTGAAGGATTAGAAGAAAATCTAATTATATCAAAACTTACAGAACCTCATAAAAATTATCCAGAAGAATGTAATGAACTAGATATTTTAAATAATGGTACTTTCATTTTATTTTTCCAATGTGCATATAAAAAACCATTTGTACATTTTGATGTATTTCCAAAAGATTATATTTCTGATGAAGGATTAACTTCTGATCGTAACACTAAACAAACACAATTACAAGTTGAACTAAGAAACAATATAAATAATGGTAAATATAGTTTTGAGGAAGGACTTAAACAACAAAATGATGAGATGAAATTTACAAATAAAAAAACAGATAATGTAAGTGATGCTATAGATGGTTTACATAATAATATTCAGAATAGACTTTATAAAACAGAGTATATCTTTCCCTTATCAAAAATAGGATTTGAAGGTTATGAATTTTCATGTCCAAATAACAAAGATAAATATTTACCTTTAATATATGGTCCTGAGTATATGCATATACCTCATATTGCATTAGATCATAATACTGTAAACTTCGTTAAAGATCAATATAATAATATAAAAGAAGATGAAGATAAAGGATTCAAAGAAGCTATTAATTTTCTTAAAAAAGTTAATGATAACTTTAAATAGGATATAATTAAGTATAAAAATAGTTAATTAAATATTATTAATCTTTTTTTGCTACAATCCTTATTAACATTGGATCATCATTTTTATATTTTGCTAATCCTTGACTTTCTAATTTATAAATAATTTTTAATCCAAGTTTTTTTAATTTAGTAATAGTTTCATTCAAATCAAGATATCTACGATAATGTGTTGTTATATTTTCATTTTTACTTATCTGTTCTCCTTTTCTAAACATAGTATCGTTTATACTTCTTACTTCTAAAAAGAATAAACCTTGATGTGCTAATTGATTACTTATCCATTCAAATACTTTAGATTCTTGTTCTTCTCTAATTGAATGCATAGTAAATCTAGAATATACATAATCATATTCAGTTTCTAAAGATAAATTTGTAAAATCATCTGCTTGAAAATCTAAATTATATAAACTATATTTTTTATTCAAATAATCCATTTCTGATTCAATTTGATCAACTGCAGTTACATATATATTATTTCTTGCGAAAAAAACACTATCCCTACCATTTCCACAACCTAATTCTATTAAAGATTTACTTGAATTCATAAATCCACTAGTAAATTTTGCAAAAGTTGAAGGTTCAACTGGATTAGGATGAGTTTCATAATATTTTTTCCAATAAGCTTTATCATTCATAACTATTTATTTATCAATCATTTACTTTAATTGTTACCCATTTGAAAAGTATTAAGTAAAAAAAAATGATTAAAATAACTTTTAATTAATCAACATAGTTATAATTATAACCTTTTAAATTCCTTCTACAGTACTCTAACGATTAATTATATATTAATAAAAAGATATAACACTCCACTATACATTAAAAGAACTTATAAACTATAAATTTATATAAAATGGAGATTACACTTATGACACTATCTGAGACTATTAATAATTATTTAATTTCACAAGGGGCTGTTGTTGTAGGATTTGCAGATCTATCTGATGTTGATTTAAGTAAACTAAATGATAACTATTTAAACTTCAATGTTAAATCAGGAATTGTATTTGGCACTCCAATGCCTACAAAACTCATAGAATCCATAAGAAATGGACCAAACCAAGAATATTATAAATACTACAATGATACAAATGAAAATAGTGATAACATAGCAGAATCATGCGAAAAATTTCTAAAAAATAAAGGTTACAATGCATATGCACAAATAACAAAAAGAAATCCTATTTCAGAACAAATTCGAACAGTTCTTCCACATAAGAAAATAGCAACTAAAGCAGGTCTTGGTTGGATCGGAAAAAGTGCACTTCTTGTTAATTTAAACTATGGTAACTCTCTTTCATTAGGTTCAATACTAACTGATGAAATATTAAACTATGGTAAACCTACTACTTCAAGTATGTGTGGAACCTGTACTAAATGTGTAGATATTTGTCCAGCTAATGCACTTTCAGATAAATTATGGAATATTAATATAGATCGAAACGAATTTTATAATGTAGGTCTATGTGTAAAAAAAGCCACAGAAATGACTATCCAAAATATTGGAATTAATAAATATTTATGTGGAAGATGTATTACAGTTTGTCCTCATACATTAAAATATATTGAAAAAACAAACAAAACTTAAAGATAGTTAAAGAATATTATTAATTTAGTATAAATTAACTGTTATTTTTAGATTTTAAATATCCTCAATCTTTATTTTTTATTATATAATTAAATTTTCTATTAATATTCCATTTACCCCTATACTTTTTCAAGGTAAACGTTATATATTTACTAATATTTTTTTTATGAAAAAATAAGAATGATTTTACAAAATGTGATATCTTTATAAAATATTTTTAGTTTAAATACTAAAAATAGAAATTAAAATCAACTTCAAACTTATATTCAACTAAATAATAACTAAGAATCATTATTAATAAATTAGACTTAAGAATATTATTTTTTTAAATTGAAAAAAATTAAAATATTAAATTTAATATATGTATACCAATATTAACAAGGAGGTAAAAATTTGAATAAACAAAAAGTATTATTCATAAGTATATTAATAATACTATTCTTAGGAATATCAACAATTTCAGCAACAGACACTAACTCAAATAATAACAGTACTACTATTACAACCAATACAAATATCAATTCACAAACAACAGAAAATACAAATAACATACAAAATACAGAAAATATAAACAATAATATAGAAAATACAAGCATACAAAATAGTAATATACAAAACAAAAATACTACACTTGCTAAAACAATCACTTCAACAGATTTAACAAATTTAAAAAGTACTCAAAAGGATACAAACAATAATAATATATTAAATAATAAGAATACAAATACGACAAAAGTAACAAGTATAAATACTCAAATAAGTAATAATACAGTCATCAAAAATAATAGAACTATAAAAACTACTAGTCAAAATATAAATACTACACTTGCTAAAACAATCACTTCAAAAAATGTAACGAAAATAACATTAAATAAAATTACAGCATCAGTTACTGATAATATAACATTAAAAGCTACTATTATTGATGATAATGCAAATACATATATTACAAATGGAACTATAGCATTTAAAATAAATGGAAAAACAATTGGACATGCCACAATATCTAATGGAAAAGCAACTTTAACATATAATACTTCATCTTTGAATGCTAAAACATATACAATAACAGCAGTATATGGAGAATCAACAAATTATCAATCTTCAACAGCAAACAATACATTATCATTATCTTTATTAAGAACTAAATCTACTGTAAAAACAATATCCACCTATGTGACTAATACTGTAACTTTAGTTGCAACAATTGTTGATAAAAACAATGCATATGTTACAAATGGAACTGTAGTATTTAAAATAAATGGTGTTACCGTAGGAAAGACAAATGTTTCAAATGGAAAAGCATTATTAAATTATAATACATCAAATTTAATAGCAAAAAATTATACAATAACGGCAATATATGGTTCAAACAGCAAATATAACACTACAACAGCTACATCAACATTCAGTTTATCTCGTCTTGGTACTAAAGTTATTGTATCTAATATTAATACCAAAACAGGTACTTCTACAAATATAAATGCTACTGTTAAAGATTCATTAGGTAATCTTGTTAAAACAGGTACAGTTATATTCAAATTAAATAACACAACAATAGGTTCAGCCACAGTAAACAATGGTTTTGCATCATTGAACTATACAACAGCAAATATTGTTAAAAATTATGTATTAACTGCAACTTACACTGCAAATAATAAATATACATCAAGTTATGCTAAAAGTACTGTTTACACAACATTAAAAGTTGGAATTTTATATTGGGGAAGTAAAGGAAACATTACATCCAATACCGTACTTTATTCGAATCTTGTAAAATCATCAATAACTACAAATATTATCAATGCAGCAAAAAATGGAACTCCTTATGTAGTTTTAGGTGATGGTAATGGACCTACAGTATTTATAGTAGCTGGAATTCATGGTTCTGAATTATCTTCACAAGCGGCTGCTATAAAACTTATAAATACATTAGCCACTCAAGAGATTCATGGAACATTATACATTATTCCATTTGTAGCACCAAGTATGACTGCTACTAATACACGATATTATAATGGACAAAATTTAAATACTGTTGCTGATACTTCAGGAACTATTTCTAATAAAGTCTATTTATTAGCAAAATCAGTAGGAGCAACAGCATTAGGTGATTTCCATTGTACACAACCTGGAGCAGATCCTGGTACAAATGTAATATTTGGATCATATAGTCCAATGAGTTCAAGTGCTACATTAGCAAAGTATATTGCAAATAAAACAGGATTTAGTAGTATTATATACAGTAAAGCTGGAACTGAATATCCTGGAGCATTGGAAGATTATTGTAATAATCATGGAATCACAAGTGTAACATGTGAAGTAGTAACTGCTCATGGTACTATCGCATCAGGATCTGTGACAAAATCTTATACAATGATGAATATATTCTTAAATTATTATAATTTGTTATAATTTTAGTTTAATATAACTTTAATTATATCTTATTTATTTATTTTTTAAAAATTAAACAAATTCAATTTTATTATTTTTATACATAGTACCTAATTTTTTTAAAAAGCATATAAACATACATTAACTTTATTTGATTTAAATATCATACCATAAATTATATAAATATAATAAAAACTTATTTTCTTAAAAACTATTAATAATAAAGATTACTCTCTTTTAACAATTCTTTTCCTTAAACTTGTTAATAAATAAATAGTTTAGATTAAAAAAAAGATTATTGTAAAATTTAAATAAAAGAAAATAGATATATATCAATAGATTAAAGGATAAATAAAAAATTTATTATAGTATTATAAAAGGGAGTTTATAGAGGATATTGAAATGATAGATATTGAAGGTACTTATGAAGGAGAAACTATATTAATTACAGGAGGAGCAGGATGTGTTGGAAGTAATTTAACACGCAAACTTATGGAATATAATCCTAAAAAGATTATTGTGTTAGATAATCTATCATCATCATACACATGGAACATTCCAAATTCAGATTGTGTTGAATTTATTCAGGGAGATATATGTGACGATAGAATACTTAAATGGGTATTTAAAGAAAATCCTAGTTATGTATTTCACTTAGCAGCTCATTTTGCCAATCAAAACTCCGTGGATAACCCAGAAAAAGATCTAGAAACTAATGGATTAGGAATATTAAAAGTATTAGAATATGCACAACTAACTGGTGTTAAAAGATTTATTTATTCTAGTAGTGGATGTGGAGTTTATGGTCTCGATTCTAAAATGCCATTTTGTGAAAATGATATAAGTATCAGTTTACATACTCCTTATCAAGTTACAAAATTATTAGGTGAATTATACACAAATTATTTCCATAATTTATATGATTTACCAATAGTTAATGCTAGATTTTTTAATGTATTTGGACCAGGAGAAGTTCCTGGTAAATATCGTAATGTAATACCTAATTTTATGTATTGGGCTTTAAATGGACAACAATTACCTATAACCGGTAATGGTTCTGAAACCCGTGATTGGACATATATTGATGATATATTACAAGGACTTACAAGGATGGGAGTTGTTGAAAAAGCTATAGGCGAATCTATAAATTTAGGATCTGGAAAAGACCACCGTGTAATTGATATGGCAAATAAAGTAAACGAGTTATGTGATAATAAAGCAGGAATTAAATATACCGAAAGACGTAACTGGGATGCTAAAAATAAACTTTTATCCTCTATTGATAAAGCAAATAAAATATTAGGATATAAACCTAATCATACTTTTGAAGAAGGACTTGAAAATACATATAATTGGTTTATTAATAATTGGGATTTAATACAGAAAAGTGCAGAGTTTTAAATCTTTATTTAGAGATTTACACGAATAATTTAAAAAAAATAGTCATATACTATTTTATAAATATCTATCACTTTCTTTTTTTGATGAAATTATAAAATTTCAATTATCAAACTTTTTTTATCAATATTAAATTAGAAATATTCAAGTTACAAAAACACTTTTAACAATAATTAAATATAGTATTTAAAAGAAAAAATATTATAGAAATAAAAATATAAAAAGTAGGAATTAAGGATTATATAAATTAGTACATGAATTGCTCCTCATTTTTTATGGTGAAATTATGAACATATTAGTAGTACAAGAATCAGACTGGATAAAAAGAAATCCTCATCAACAACATCATTTAATGGAATTACTTGCACTAAAAGGACATAAAATTCATGTTATTGATTATGAAGTAGATTGGAAAGAAGATAAAGATCCGGATCATAAATTTAAATCACCACGAAAAGTTTTCAAAGGTTATAGTAAAATTTACAAAACAAGAAATATTACCGTAATAAGACCACCTCTTATACGAGTATCTGTTTTAAATTATTTATCAGTTTTACATTACCATAAAAAGGAAATCAAAAGACAAATTGAAGAATTTAAACCAGATGTAATTGTAGGATTTGGTATATTAAACAGTAATATTGCAGCCAGTATAGCTAAAAAGAAAAATATTCCATATGTATACTATTTTATAGATGTATTACATAACTTAATACCTGAAAAAACATTTCGTAAGATAGGTAAACAAATTACAAAAAACACAATTAAAAAATCATCATATGTACTGACAATTAACAGACAACTTAATGAAACTGCTGTAGAGTTAGGTGCTAATCCACATAAAATGCAAATTATTGGAGCTGGAATAAATCTTAATAACTTTGATTATACAAAACACAATGGACTACGTGTAAGAAAATTTTATCATATACATCCTAAAGATACTGTACTGTTCTTTATGGGATTTTTATATGATTTTGCAGGACTTAAAGAATTAGCATTAGAATTAGGTAAAAATAAGGAAAAATATCCAAATATTAAGTTACTTATAACTGGTGATGGAGATGCATATAAAGCTCTTAAAATGATACAGAAAAAATATAATCTTGAAAACATAGTTATCTTAACGGGAAGACAAAAATATACATTAATGCCTGAATTAATAGCTAGCAGTGACTTATGTATATTACCTGCTTACAAAGATGAAGAAATAATGCAAGATATTGTACCTATCAAAATATACGAATATATGGCTATGAAAAAACCAGTTATTGCTACATACCTTCCAGGATTAGTAGCTGAATTTGGAACTAGAAATGGAATAGCCTACGTTAATAAACCAGAAGAAGTACTTAAACTAACACAACAAAGATTCAATAATAAAAAAGAAATACAAAGATTTGGTACTGCAGGATATAACTTCGTAAAAGATAATGATTGGCAAAAGATCACATCAAAATTTGAAGGAGTTCTTGAAGATTTAGTGTTAGATATATTATTATCAGATATCTAACCTTTTACTCATTCCCCTTTATTTTTTATAAACTAATTTTGAATAACTTTTTAATAAAAAAATAGAGTTGATAATATGAAAATATTACAGGTAATCCCCTATTTTACATTCAGTCGTGGTGGCGATGTGAATGTATGTTATAATTTAGCAAAACAATTAACAGAAAAAGGACATGACGTTACAATACTTACAACTACTTTTGAGTATAATAAAGAAGATACAGATAAAATAAAAAATCTTACAATGGTACCAATACCTTATAAATCTAATAAAAGTTTATATATCTCATCACCAGAAATGAAAGACTGGCTTGAAGAGAACTTAAAAGACTATGATATTATCCATCTTCATGAACTTAGATCATATCAAAACAAAATTGTAAGAGAATATGCTTTAAGATATGATATACCTTATATAGTACAGCCTCATGCATCAACACCCACAAATGTAGGAAATAGAATACTTAAAAAAGTCTTTGATTTGTTTTATGGAAAAAAAATAATGAAAGATGCTGATATGGTAATAGCAGTATCAGAAGAAGAAGCATATTATGATTATAAAATGGATGCTAAAAAAATCAACATAATATATAATGGAATGAATGTAGATGAGTATGAAATATTACCTCCTGAAGGCACTTTCAAAGATAAATATAATATAAATTCACCATACATATTATATTTAGGTAGATTAGATAAATTAAAAGGAATAGATATACTTATATCAGCATTTAGTGAATTAGATGAGAAATATGATAAATATAAACTAGTCATTGCTGGAAAAGAAAATAAATACCAAAAATCACTAGCTAAATTAGCAAAAGATGAATATGTTGATGATCGAGTAATATTCACTGGATTTATACCTGAAGAAGATAAGATAAGTATCTATCGCGATGCAACATTATTTATAAATCCAGTTAAGTATATGGGTGGAGTTTCTATTACTGTATTAGAATCAGTATTAGCCAATACTCCTGTAATAGTAACACCTGAATCTGGAGAAATTATTGCAAAAACTAATTCAGGAATAGTTGTACCTTATGGAGATATACATGAATTAACTGATGCAATAGAAAAAGCTTTAAAAAACAAAAAAACAGGAAAAAAACAAGTTAGAAACGGTCAAAAATTTATAAAAGAAAAATTACCTTGGCCAACAGTAGCTGATTACATAATCAAGGTTTACAAAGATACCATAGATAAAGTGGATGAAAAATGAAAAACATTCTCATAATTTGTCATGATATTCCATCAATGACTGTTGGTGCAACATTACCTATTTATCATATGATAAAAAATCTTAAAAATCAATATGATATTAACTTAATATCTTTTGATTCAGGTAAATATAACATTGATAATATAAAATCAGATCTTAAAAGTATTAATACAATTAAAATACCTACATACAACAATATAAAAGATCAATTTAGTTATACATTTAAAAATATGTTATGTAAAGATAATTTACATACACACAGTTTTTTTAATTATTACTATCTTCAAGATATGAACAAACTTATAAAAGAAAATATCAGAACAAACGATATTGATATTGTTATAACAGATCTTCCCATGGCTTTTTATGTAAAAGATATATCAATTCCAAGTATTGTTTATGCATTTGATGCAGTAAGTGCATATAATTACAAAATGTATAAAAAAGCAAATAGTTTAACATCAAAAATATTTTGGTATTTTACCTACAAAAAAATGCATCATTATGAAAAAATATATAATAAGTTCAATTCATGTATAGTTGTAAATAACAAAGATAAAATATTATTAGAGAAAGATCTATCTGTTCCTATACATGTTATTCCAAATGGTGTTGATATTAACTTTTTTAAACCATCAAAGAACCAGAAATACAATGAAAAACTAGTATTTCTTGGAGACATGAGTACACCACCAAATAATGATGCTGTAAAATACTTTATTGATGAAATATATCCAGAAATTTTAAAGGAATATCCTGTTAATTTATATATTGTTGGGCGAAATCCTTCTAATTATATAAACGAATTAAATAATAATGAAAATATTATTGTAACTGGATCTGTAGATGATGTTCGAGATTATCTTAATTATGGTACTATCTTTATTACACCAATGATATCAGGTACGGGTATTAAAAATAAAATATTAGAAGCTATGAGTATGAATTTACCTGTTGTATCTACTTCTTGTGGTATAAGTGGTATTAATGCAAATAATAAAATTGAATATTTTTTAGCAGAAAATCCTACTGATTTTAAAAATTGTGTGGTTAAATTATTAAATAACCAGGATTTACAAAGTCAAATTGGAAATAACGCCCGTTTATTTGTTTTAAATAAATATTCTTGGAATAAATCATCCAACAAAATCAAAAAGATCATTGAAGATATTAGTTAAATTAAAGAAATTAATTATCTTTTCTAAACTTATAATTAATAAGTACCCTGTTGAATTATATATATGTAATAACATAAATTATACATATAAATAAAGAAAATAGTAATTTATTAATAATTATCTAAATAATAAAATACTACTAAACTTATGTCAAAAAAAGAGTATACTTTTTTTAAGTATTTACCATTTAACATGTCAAAAAAAGTAAATAATAAGTTATAAATAAGTTATGGGATTAAAGACACTATATTATATTATTTTTAAATGTCTAATTATAACTTATAATATCTTAAAAAATGTATTCTAAGGATGTTTAAAAAAATGAAAGTTTCCGTTGTTATACCTGCATTAAATGAAGAAGGAATTGTAGGAAAAACCATTAAAACTATACCAGTTGAGGAGATTAAAGAAGCTGGTTATGAACTAGAAATAATCGTAGTTAATAATAATTCAACAGACAATACAGCCAAAGAAGCAGAAGATGCTGGTGCAGAAGTTATTCTTGAGACTAATCGAGGATATGGTAATGCATATTTACGTGGATTTAAAGAGGCTACAGGTGATATAATAATAATGGGTGATGCTGATGGTACTTATCCACTAGAACAATCTATGGACTTTATTAACTATATTGTAGAAGATGGGTCTGACTTTGTAATAGGTTCTAGATTTGATGGTACTATTGAAGAGGGTGCAATGCCTGCATTACATCAATATATTGGTAATCCAGCACTCACAAAAATGTTAAATATATTGTTCCATGCAAATTATTCTGATACACATTGTGGTATGAGAGCATTTACTCGAGAAGCTCTAGACAAAATGAATCTCACAGCACCAGGTATGGAATTTGCTATAGAAATGGTTATAGAAGCTGCAGAAAATAATTTAAATATTAAAGAAGTTCCTATACACTATCGAAAACGTGGTGGTGGAGAAGCTAAACTTAATTCATTCAATGATGGATGGAGACATATTAGTTACATGTTAAAACGTAAGTATGGTAATTAATTATTAAATAAAGTAGTATTTAGTTTAAATATAAAAAAAGGGAAAATTATATTTTTTTAATTAATATTAGTTCTAATTATTTCTTTTATCAATATTATTATTTTTATTTTTTTAAAGGGGTGTTGTTGATGAAAATTGCATTTGTATATGATACTGTATATCCATGGGTTACAGGAGGAGCAGAACGTAGATTATATGAAATTGGTACAAGACTAGCTAAACATGGCCATGATATTCATATATTTTCACTTGGTTATTGGATGAAATCTTCTGAATATAAAGATAAAAAGGTTATACAATATGATGGGATGACATTGCATAGTGTAGGTATGCCTCGTGAACTATATAATACAGAAGGTAAAAGATCAATAAAAGAAGCATTATATTTTGCAAGATGTTTGTATAAACAATCAGAACTTAAACACTTTGATATAGTTGATTGTCAAGGATTTCCTTATTTCTCATGCTTCTCAAGTCATTTTCAATGTAAATTTGGATCATCTACTCTTGTTATTACATTACATGAAGTATGGAATGATTATTGGTATGAATATCTTGGAAAAAAAGGAGTATTCGGTAAATTTATTGAAAAAAGAGTATTCCATTTAACAGATAATGTACTATGTGTTTCTGAATTAACAAAAGCTAATATGCTCGAAAATTACCATCCTAAAAACACAGTAGTCATACCAAATGGTGTTGATACTAAAAAAATTACATATATTGATCCTAGTGAAAATTTCTGTAATGTTTTATTTGCTGGACGTCTTATTCCTGAAAAACATGTTGACTTATTAATAGATGCTATTAAACAAGTGACCAAAGTACATCCATTTGTAAGATGTATAATAATTGGTGAAGGTCCAATGGAAGATTATCTTAAAAAGAGAACACAAGATTTACAGATAGAAAATAATATAATCTTTAAAAAATTTTATGAAAAAAATGAAGATGTATATAGATCAATAAAAGCATCTAGTTTACTAGTATTACCTTCAATGCGTGAAGGTTTTGGTATTATAGTTTTAGAAGCCAATGCATGTGGAGTACCTGTAGCAACTATTGATGCTCCATTAAATGCTGCTAAATATCTTATACAAGAAGGAGAAAATGGATGGGTAATACCTGATAATATTGATATATTAGCCGATCTTATAATACAAGTTATGGAAAAGGGAATATCCCATGAATTACGTAATAGTTGCCGTAACGTCTCAAAACAATATGACTGGAATCATATTACTATACTAATTGAAAATTATTATCGTAAGATTCTGAAAGAACAATGATTATATTAAATATTTAATTATTAAGAATTAAATAAAAAATACTCTCATTTTCTTAATAAAATACTCTTTTTTAAATACTTATTTTATGATGTAACATATTAATTATTAAATAGACTATATAATATATTATTGAAGTTTCTATCTAAAAATAATAATTTATATTATAACATGACAGAAAATATGTTGGATTAATTTTAATTAGAATTATTATTTTAAGGAGTTCTATTAGAGTTTTATATTATAATTTATTGTAATGTAATTTACTAATTAAGAAGTATAATTATAATAAAATCAAGAAATTAAAGAGTTCATATACATCAAAGATATTTATAATAATAAAATATTAAGACCTATAATTATTAAAAAAAGAAGAGGTTATAAATATGAATATATTTTTTTATAAATATACTTTCATTGGTATAAAATCACATTATTCTTATAGATGTATCACAACCTTGAAGTTACAATAAAAAAAATGTTGAAAAAAATATTAAATAGGGACTTGTCACTTGAAATTATAAATTAAAATACTTATTAATTGTTCATAAATATATGAGGAAAATAATATGAGAATATGTTTTATAAATAATCTTTATCCACCTTATATTTTAGGAGGAGCCGAGATAATAGTACAAAAAACGGTTCAAGAAATGGATAAATTAGGACATGATATTATAGTAATTACTACAAGTCCTGATGATGTAGAAAGCATTACACATGAAGGTAATATTAAAATTTATTATCTTAACACTACAAAAGTATATCCAACTTACCAACAAACAAGTAAAAACCCATTACTTAAACCATTATGGCATTATTTTGATTTATGGAACAAAGATACTTTAATAAGGATTAAAGAGATTTTAGAAAAAGAAGAAATTGATATTGTTAATATAAACAATTATAAAGGATTATCTTTATCCTGCTTTGAAGCACCAAAAAAATTAGATATTCCTGTTGTATTTACTTCTCATGATTTTTCATTGATATGTCCAAGAGCTAATTTAATTACAGGCAAAAATACACTTTGTAAAAATAAAAATGTACTATGTACAAAATACGTAGAAAAACAGAAAAAATTACTTAATGACAATGTAGATCTACTTATATCTCCATCAAATTTTATGATTGACAAATTTAAAGATAATGGATTATTTAATAATATTCCAAGTGTAAAAATACCTCTTGGAATTGATTATAAAACAGAACAAAGCGAAAAACATTATGACTCAATCAATTTATTATATATAGGTACCCTTGGTAAACATAAAGGTGTAGATACCTTGATAAATGCTTTTAAAATGATTCCAATACCTGATATTAGATTAAATTTAGTTGGTAAAGGTCCAGATCAAGAAGAATTCAAAGAAATGGCAAAAGATGATTCACGTATAATATTCCATGGATTTATTAAAAATGAAAATATAATGTCATTTTATAAATCTGCTAATATGGTTATTGTACCTTCAATATGCTACGATAATTCACCTCTTGTAATATATGAAAGTTTTAGTACAGGTACTCCTGTTATTGGAAGTCGTATAGGTGGAATCCCTGAACTTATAAAAGATGGATATAATGGATTTTTATTTGAACCTGGAAATAGCAAAGATCTAAAAGATAAACTTTTAAAAATAAAAGATAGAAAGTTACTAAAAGAACTTGAAAATAATGCAACAGAGAGCATACCTAAAAACTCTATAAAAATAATGACTAATAAAATACTAGAACAATACGAAAAGATTCTAAATAATTAAATATTGAGGAATTTAATAATGAAAATTAATAACATATTTACATTAAATGACTGGAAATTTAAAGAATTCCTAATTGTTGTTCTTTTTATTCAAGTATTAATGTGGATTGTAAGTATAATATCCAATAATGGTACACATCTACCAATATTTAATGATATTATTACTTTAATATATATTAGCTTTATACCAGGTATTATAATACTGCGTATACTTAGAATACATGATCTTGGAAATACTTTTACTACCTTACTAAGTGTTGGTTTAAGTATTGCATCTACAATGTTACTTGGACTATTTATGAATCAAATATATCCTTGGATTGGAATAGCTCATCCAATAGAAAATGTTCCATTAATAGTTACATTCACAATTTATAATATGATTCTGCTAGCTTTAGCTTATGTTAAAGATAAAGATTATTATAAACCTACTAGTGCAAAATTAAACATGGAATTGTTAACATCTAACCAATTTTTATGTTTATGTATATTACCATTAATTGCTATTATAGGAGCATACACACTACAATATTATCATATTAATCTTATTCAAGAATCTTTATTAATATTAATATGTATATTAGTACTTGCAATGGCTTGGGGCTATCTTAAGAAAGAATATTACCACATTGCTATATTCAGTATTGCAATATCCATATTGTACTATAGTGTCTTAATATCCAACCATATATGGGGATATGACATATTTTTTGAGTATCAATTTGCAACATATGTTATAAAAAATGGAATATGGGATTATACATGGCCACATGCATATAATGCTATGCTAAGCGTAGTAATGTTTGCACCAATATATACTAAATTATCTGGAATGACTCTTACATGGGTATTTAAATTTATATATCCATTTTTGTTCTCATTAATTAGTATAGGACTATACAAAATATTTGAAAAACACACAGGACCAAAAATTGCATTTTTAGCAGCATTCTTCTTTATAGCTTACAATGGATTTTCCTATGGATGGATGGTGCAAATGGCAAGACAACAAATATCAGAAATATTCCTTGTATTATTGGTATGGTTAATGATTGATCGAGAAATACCTCAAAATAAGCGTAAATTTCTTTATATCATTTTTGGTATAGGATTAATTGTATCACATTATAGTATCACGTATTTGTTCATGTTTTCATTGCTAGCAACAGTACTTGGTATTTCAATACTATCTAGTGGTTTTGGAAATATAGTAAATACAATATTGCTTAAATTAGGTGTAGAGAAAAAATATTTTGGTAAATATTTCAAGATGAAAAATCAAACCATCAGTTTATCAATATCGTTATTTTTCATAGCGTTTATAGTAATTTATTATTATTCAACTGCAGATAGTAAATGTATTGGTTCACTATTTGATTCTTTAAGAATAGTATCTAAAAATCTTGTAACTATAACATCTGGATCAATAAGTAGTCCATTGATTATTCCAATAGTTGTTTTAGGAATTATACTACTATATTTCATATATAAAGGATATAAGAAAATATCAAAAGATATTGATCCTAATGATATTAAAACTCATACAAGATTTAAAAATATTATTAAAAAAGTTACAGAAATGGATCTAAAACGAAAGCAATTAATACTTGTAGCTATAACACTATTAGTATTTTTACAAATCTGGTGGCCATTTAAATACATGAATATTGTGAGTATTAATGCTCAACGTGTAATATTATTATCAGTGTACTTTATAATCGTAGGATTCTTTATGAACCTATTTAAAACAGAACATTTCCATTTTACACGAGAATACAATGCATTTGCAATATTAAACATGGTAATACTTGCATTTGGGTTATTTGTACCCGCTTTCAGAGGACAATTAAGTTTACAACGTATATATGAAGTAACTTTTGTAGTATTATCTCCATTTTGTATAATTGGTTTATATTACATAAGTTTATGGACATTAGGACTTATAAAAAGATCAAATTTAGGAAATATAAGAAAAACAACATTTAAGGTAATAGGAATATTCTTAGTAATATTTTTTATATTAAATACAGGATTGATAGATGTAAATGTAGGACAAAGTGCACCATTACCATTAGATACAACAATAGATGCACCAATATTCAGTCAATCAGAATATGCCGGAGTAGCTTGGTATCATGGATACTACGATCCAAATAAAGATGTATTTTCAGATGCTTTCAGTAATATTTTACTTTATTGGCTAAATGATATACATACGACAAATCCAAAAAATATGTCGCAAATAGAACCAGGCAGTTACCTTTTCCTAAGAGGACATAATATCAAGCATGATACTTTCTTATATGGAAGTGGAGAATATATACCAATAACTGATGCGAAAATAAGATCTGATAAAATATATGATAGTGGAGACTCACAAATTTTAGAAAAAGTACGACCATAAGGAGAACTAAGATAAATGACTAAAAAAACAAGTATACTATTCACACATAATACAGCAATGTGGTATAGAATACCATTTTTTAAAAAACTATCTGAAATATATGATTTAGATCTTGTATTCACTCATATTAATGTAATAGAAGATATATACGACAACAAAGTGAACAATCAAATTCCTGGACTTGAAGGTGTTAACTACACCATACTAAAAAATAAACAGGGGTTTGCAAAAGGACTTATAACAAAAGTGAAAGAAAAACATGATGTAATAATAGGAGGAAGTTGGGATACTGCTCAAGAAATGATAGAAACCCTCCTAATATATACATTAGCAAAAATAAAACATACCCCCTTCATAATATGGAGAGAAGATTGGGATTGGAAAAAAGAAGATTCAATAAAAGAAAAATTATTACAGAAATTAGTAAAATATTTATCTAAACATGCAAATGCAATACTTGTTCCGGGGACACTACATAAACAATATTTCGAAAATAAACTTCAAGTACCATCAAAAAACATACATATTATGCCAAATGTAAGTAATATAACTGATGAATCTAATAAAGAGATTAAACCAAACAAAGATACAAAAACTATATTATATGTAGGTCGATTAATACCTCGAAAAGGAGTTAAATATCTTATAGATGCGTATATAATGCTTCAAGATAAATTACCAAAGTCTAAACTTATAATTATAGGAACAGGACCTCAAGAAGAATATCTTAAATCAAAAGTAAAAAAATTCAACATGGAAGCTAAAGTAATATTCACAGGAAAAATTCCAAACGATCAATTAAAGAAATATTATAAAAAAAGTAATTTAGTAGTAATACCATCAATAACTGAAAAAATGGGAGATCCATGGGTATTTATATTAAATGAAGCAATGTATTTTAGCAATCCAGTTATAGCATCCACAGCAGTAGGAGCTGCTCCAGATATGATAAAAGGTAATGGATTTATAGTACCCGAACAGAATAGTACAGAGATTTTTAATGCAATGTATAAGATATTAAATGATGAAAAATTAGAAGATAAAATGCGTAAAAGATCAAAAGAAATTATAAACAATGATTATCAGTATTCTAACATGGTAAATTCCTTTGAAGAAACTATAAATACAATTATTAAACAATAAATTAGATTAAAAATAGAGATTTTTAATATCTCAATAACTTTTTTTAAAAAAAATAAATGTATAAATAGAATTTATTTCTAATATACATTAACTTATATAATTTATCAATGCTTCAGCTATTTTTTGAGCACTACTTGTATATACATAATCATATCCATGATTTTTAAGATATTTATCTGGATAAGCTATACCAGTAAAGTTAGCTGGTGAATAATTATCATCATGTGCTCTTTCAAGCCAAGTTAAATTTGTTATATCTTTAGATGTTTTAGAGTAGTATGCAATGAATAATAATCTATTCTCTTTTGCTCGCATGTAAGATCTTGTACATATATCATATATTACTCCTGCATCCGCTCCACCGAATATTGATAGTTGAACTGCATTTGCAGGTAAACTATTATTTAACATGTAAGTGTTATGTGTATTAGGTCCAATACCTAATATTACAGTATTATAACCTTTACTTTTTAATATAGATGCAATACTTTCCATAAATGCTTCATCAACACTAGTGTTGTATATATTATCTGAAGTTATATAAATTGTTCTTGTAGTTGAATCGGATGGATGTATAGTACTCCATGAATATACTTTACATGTAGTTGGCAAATAGGTAGTAGTAGCAAGATCTAACACTTTTGAAAAGCTATACAAAATGTTATAATAACCTAAATTTCCAAGACTGGTGTTACTATAATTAGGTGCTTGTCTATTTTTACTCATATATGTTAGTACATTGTTCCCTATCCTAAGCATTTCGGATATACTAAGTTTTCCTTCTGTTACAGAATCTTGTATATTTGTTGGAGCAGCAAATTTTGAATATGAAATTTCATTGGAAGTAGTTCCCATTCGAACCATCTTAACTGCTTTTATTTCCATTACTAAAAAGTCCTGTAATGATACTTTTTGACCATCTACTGTAACATAACTAGGTATGTTATTAGATTCAAATTGTGTTCTTAAATTAACTGCTGCTTCTTTTATTTGGCTAAATGTAAATGCACTTGATATTGTTAATGATCCAGTTCCCGTATCTGGTTCATAAGTATTTGAACCACCATAAACAACAGTAATTGTATAAGATTTTGAACTTAACGTTCCAAGGTTATATGATAATATTGCCTTTCCATTTGAAACATTTGCATGTCCTATTGTTTTTCCATTTATTTTGAATGCTACAAGTCCTTCTGTTACATATTTAACATTTTTATCTGTCACAGTAGCAACAATATTTACTGTAGTAGATTTATATGCATTTATCGTGTTAGCTGTTACGTAAGTAGGCATTCTATGTAATACCAGTAAAGCTTGACTTTCACAAGAACTATATACATCATTTCCACCGTATATAGCACTTATAGTATAATTCTTTGCCATTAAACCAGTTGTATTATAATATGCTATTGCTTTTCCATTTGTAACATTTGTTGTTCCTACTGTTACACCATTTATTTTAAATGATACTTTTCCACTAGTAACATATTCATTGTTACTATCTGCAATTGTTGCAACTAATGTAACATTGTTTGTAAGGTATGTGTCGATTTTTTTAACTGTGGATCTTGTTGTTAATGTAGATGTGGTTAATGTAGATGTTTTTAAAACACTAGCATATGTTGCTGTTTTATACATAGATTCATTATTTATAGTTATTGTATTGGAAGAACTATTTTCAGAATTAATTAAATTACTTGTTTTATTTACATCAGTTACAATAGAAGTATTTTTAACTACATTATTGTTTACTGTTTGAATATTGTTATTTGTATTATTTATTGTTGCATTTTTAGTATTTAAGTTATTATTTGAATTTTCATTTGATTGATTTGAATTTGTAGATAAATCATTTGACTCTGAATTTTTAGTATTACTTGTATTTTGTACTGTAGTAACTGATTTTCCTAAATTTGATGTAGAATTTTTACTTGATGTTATTTGTACTGAATTGTTTGATTGAATATTTGAATCTGATTGTTGTATAATATTTGAATTTGAAACTACATCCATTTGATTATTTATGGATTGTTGTGTATTTGTGCTGTTATTATTTGTATCAGCTGCTGAAACTACTGATAAACCAACCAATACTAATGATATTAGTATTAATATTAGTATTCGCTTTATTTTAACAACTCCCTGTAAAATTTTA
>CAYNSJ010000023.1:0-35275 GCA_964399835.1 uncultured Methanobacteriaceae archaeon
AGATAAGATAATAAATTAGTTACTGCTTTCAAACTATAATGCTACTATTTTTTTATTACTCTTTTAACTTATATTAATAATTAAAATTGTATAACAACATAGTAACAACAAGTTATTTGGTTAATATAATAAATTTAAATTAAAAAAAAATATGAAAAAATACAAGTATATTGGAGGTAAAGTCCTTGGAACGTGATACAACAGAATTATTTGAAGAATTTAAAGAGTTAACTGCATCAGAGTTTTTCCGAAGAAATAAACAAATGTTAGGATTTTCAGGAAAAATAAGATCATTAACAATTGTATTTCACGAATTAATCACCAACAGTTTAGATGCTGCAGAAGAAGCAGGTATCTTACCAGAAATAACAATAGAATTAAAACGTCTAGGAAAAGATCATTATCTTTTAAAACATGCAGATAATGGACCAGGAATTCCAGAAAATTATATAACAAAAGTATATTGTCAAATGTTTGCAGGAAGTAAATTCCGTAACATACAATCCCGTGGACAACAAGGATTAGGATGTAGTGGATGTGTACTTTTATCACAGATGACAACAGGAAAACCAGTTAAAATCCGATCTAGATATAAAGATAAAGAAGGACTTAAAGGAGTTGAAATGACAGTAAAACTTGATGTTAAAAAGAATACTGGTATCATCCTTGATAGAAAAGAATTTGAAACAGACCGTACAGGATCTGGAATAGAAATCGAATTCAAAGATGTTTCATACTCATTAAGTGAACAAGGAGCTTATGAATACATAAGACGAACTGTTATTGGTAATCCTCATGCAAGAATAATATTTAAAGATCCTGCAGGAAAAAAATTCACATTTGAAAGAGCAACAAATCAAATACCACCATTACCAAAAGAAGTATTACCACATCCAAAAGGTGTAACTGCAGACGATATAATTTACCTATGTAAAAATACCAGTAAAAAACGATTTAAAAACTTATTGATGGATTCATTAAGTAGAGTATCAGCAGCAAAAATCAAAGAAATACAAGAAGCTACTGGTATAGATATGAATAAAAGACCAAAAAGCATTTCATGGAAAGAAGCAGAACTTGTTGTAAAACAATTTGATGAAATGAAATTTATGGCACCTCCAACAAATGGATTAAAACCAATAGGTAATGAACAAATAGAAAAAGGTATTAATGAAATTTTATTACCTGAATTTTCAACAGCAATTACAAGAAAACCAAGAGCATACCGTGGTGGAGTATCATTTATTATAGAAGCAGGTATTGCTTATGGTGGAAATGCTGGACGTCTTATTGGAAACCAAAGAAAAGCTGAAATAATGAGATTTGCTAATCGTGTACCATTAACATTTGATCAGGGAAGTTGTGCAATAACAGAAGCATTAAAAAGTATCGATTGGAGAAGATATGGAATAAGAGATTTAGATAATGCACCAATAACTGTATTTGTAAACATAATATCAACAAATGTTCCATATTTATCAACAGGAAAACAGAGCGTAGCACCAGAAACAGAAATTGTACAAGAAATACGACAGGCTACAATGAAAATAGCACGTAAACTAGAGAAATATATACGAACTAAAAAAGCAGCTAAAACAGAAGCAATGAGAGCAAAAATATTCGAAGATTTAGTACCTGTTGTAATAAGTCAATCTGCAATACTTGCTGAACGTGATGTACCAGAATATGAAAAAATAATGAACGAAGTAACACACAAAGCTAAAATCATGGATCTAGAAAATCGTCTTAAACAACCAGAAATTGAACCAATGCAAATAAAAACAGAAGAAGCTAAACCAGACTATCGAACAAAAGCTGAAGCAGAACTTGAAGAAGAATATAATAATGAATAAATAAGTTTTAAGGAGGTAATGTAATAAATGATTGATCGTAAAGAACTAGCATTAAATAAACTTAAAGGACTTGGTGATGAAGTATTAGAAAGTCTTTTAGAAGAAGAAGTTCCTAGTATAAAAGTTCCATCAAGAGGAACTGGAAACATAATATTTAATGAAGATAAACGATATTATGAACTTGGAGAAAGATATGGTACAAGATCATTAGGAAATGTTAAACAGATTAAAAAAATGGCACAGATGATGTGTGTAGCAAACTTCTGTAAAAATCTTGTAAATATCCAGAAAACAGCAACTATGAGGGAAATGTACTATGTATCAGAAGGTTGGGATATTGGATTTGACAACCAGCAAGAATCTAACAATGTAAGTGAAGATATAGAAGTAACCCTTGGAATGTCACGTGAAGATTTAGGATTATTACCTGAGGAAGATGGAGCAGCAGTATATGGAGATATCACATTACGTGATGATAACTTTGAAATCAGTGCACTTAAATCAGGAAAATCAGGATACACAATACCACCTACAATAGATGAAGTAGAAATTGTTGACCATAATGTAGATAGAGTAATAGCTGTGGAAACCATGGGAATGTATCATCGTATGGTACAAGAAAAAGCATACGATAGGTTCAACACATTAATTGTAGGACTTAAAGGACAAGCAGCACGTGCAACAAGAAGATTCATAAGAAGAACAAGTGAAGAATTAGGATTACCTGTATACGTTTGTAACGATGGAGATCCATGGGGATTCCATATTGCCATGGTAATTATCTCAGGAAGTGCAAAACTAGCACACGTTAATCATGATTTAGCTACACCTGATGCAAAATTTTTAGGAGTAACAGCTTCAGATATTGTAAATTATGATTTACCTACTGATAAATTAAAAGATATAGATGTATCACGTCTAAAAGAACTAGCTGGAGATCCAAGATATAAACATCCATTCTGGCAAAGCGAAATTAAAAAAATGCTTAAAATAGGTAAAAAAGCAGAACAGCAATCTTTTAGTAAATATGGTTTAGAATATGTTGTAGATACATACTTACCAGATAAGATTAGTGCTATTGAAGGACATGACTTAGAACAAACATAAATAAATTACGTATGTACTTATTTATTCATACATAATTTTAATAAAGAAAAAAAATTTATACATATTAAGGAGGTGACATACATATGGATTTAAATTCTATAGTAAAAGGAAAAGCAATACCAATAGGTATTATCATAATTGTAATAAGCTATTTGGCTTCAGGTAGTTCATCCTCAATATTACCATTCATGTTATTTGTAGGAATTATTGTAGGAATTATGAAAAATTCAGATATTAAAGAATCAACAGTTGCAGCATTAATAACCTCATTAATTGGTGCATTCATAGCATTGATATTATCTATATTAACTGTATATATAAGTTATGGATCATTATATGCTTTAGCAATGGTATCTTACTCATTAGTATATGTAATAATTTATATAATCGTTGGAACTTGTGGTGGAGCACTTGGTTACTACATTTACAACGAAATAGATAAACAATAATAACCCCCATCCACATAACTTTTTTTTATATATATCATGTAAAATAATTACAAATTATCAAATAAATTTAAATAATATTTAAAAGCTTATAGTATATTATAAGATTATAAAAAAAATCATTTAATAAAATTAATTTTGTATATAACAAAAATACTATCTATTTTTTAAAAAAGTCATATTTCCTTTATTTAGTACTTGGAAAATATAATAAAAATAGTTAGTTATACTTAGATTTTTTTTATATCATAAGTCGATAAATATAAATTTCTTTAATATAGATGTGAATATTATGAAAGGTATAGGAATAAATGGATATGGAACAATAGGTAAACGAGTAGCAGATGCTGTACAAGCTCAAGATGACATGAAAATAGTAGGGGTTACTAAAAGAAGCCCTGATTTTGAAGCTAAAACTGCAGTTGAAAAAGGATATGACTTATATATAAGTGTACCTGAAAGAGAGAAAGAATTTGAAGAAGCAGGTATAGAAGTAACTGGAACAGCAGATGAATTATTCGAAAAACTAGACCTTGTAGTTGATTGTACTCCTGGAGGAATAGGAGCACGAAACAAAACAGATATCTATGAAAAAATTGGTTTAAAAGCAATATTTGAAGGTGGAGAAGATCATGATGCAATAGGAACTTCTTTCAATTCATCAGGTAACTATTCTGAAAGTATAGGTAAAGATTATGTAAGAGTAGTATCTTGCAATACTACCGGATTATGTAGAACATTAAAACCAGTATATGATTTAGCAGGTATTAAAAAAGTACGAGCTGTAATGGTAAGAAGAGGAGCAGATCCTGGAGAAGTTAAAAAAGGACCAATTAACAGTATTGTTCCAACAACAGAAGTACCATCACACCACGGACCTGATGTAACAACAATCATAAATGATATAAATATTGTATCAATGGCACTACTTGTACCAACAACACTTATGCATATGCATAATATAATGGTTGAGTTAAAAAATGATGTTTCAACTGATGATATACTTGATTCATTTGAAAAAGCTCACCGTGTATTACCAGTAGATGCAAGTTTAGGTTTAGGATCAACTGCTGCACTTATGGAATATGCTAAAGATTTAGGTAGATCCAGAGGTAATATGTTTGAAATCCCTGTATGGAAAGAATCAGTTAATGTAAAAGATGGAGAATTATATTACATGCAAGCTGTTCACCAAGAATCAGATGTTGTACCGGAAAATGTAGATGCTATACGTGCAATGTTAGAACTTGAAGAAGATGCAGATAAATCTATAGAAAAAACAAATAAAGCAATGGGAATAATAAAATAGACTTATTTTTCCCCTTCCACTCCATTTTTAATAATAATCTATTTTTTAATAAAAGATATATTTTAATAAATTATCATTGAATAATTTTTAGTTTATATTATTTAATTTATAATAACAATACATTTTACTAAAGAAATTTTATTCTTATTATTTTAATGTTGTACTAACTTATTTAACATAGAAAACTTAAGAAAAGTATTTTATTAAAAGACAATTATCATTATTAAGTAAGTGTATGTATAAACACATTTTATAGATAGATAGAATGTAGATATAGTTTTAAATATTCAGTAAAAAAAGTAAAAAAAGTAGTAATTATTGTCTAGATTCTATATCTCCAACATATATTACTGGTATTTGGACTTCTGTTTCATTTTCTTCAATAGGTGCCCCTTCGTCTGCTGGAAGATAAATTTCAGTAATTGGACCTACTATATCATAATTATTTTCAACAGCATAATCAACAATTGCTTTTACAGTTTGATTAAATGTTTTATGTGTTCCTTTATGAATTGCAAATAATACTTTATGATCTGTTACTTCTTTTAATCCTAATTTTCCAATTCTTCCTGCTGGCATTCCATCTGCTTCAAATTTTTTAATAGACATTCCTACTTCAAATATTTGTTTATCTTCAGCTAATTCTTCAAGTCCATTATCATAAGAACCATATACTAATCCTGTTGCTTCTAATTTATTTTCTTTTATTAATTCTGCAACTTCTTCAATAAACTCTGGTAATTTACTAAAACTATCTGTATGTGGTACATATGCTACTTTTCTTGCTGGTATTCTTTTTTCTTTAATTTCAATAGCCATTATATTTTACTCCTCATTTTTTTTATGAGTATTAATCATTATTTTATTTTATATTTTAAATTCTATTTTATCAATTGTATGTTTATTTTTGTATCTAATACTTTAATTAATTTTATATAATAGTTTAATGATAACTAAATAATTAGTTAAATTATTATATAATAAGGAGAATATATAAAATGATTCAAAAGCGTAAAATTAAATCAAGTGGTTTTGAAGTACCAGCTTTATGTTTTGGTTGTATGAGATTACCAAAGACAGATACAGATATAAACTATGATGAAGCTGAAAAACTCTTGAATTACGCTATTGATAAAGGAATTAACTTTTTTGATGTATCTTATGAATCATTTCATAGTGGAAATACTGAAAAGCTTTTAAGTAAAATAATAAAAGAACATGAAGATAAAATAATAATATCTACAAAATTACCTATAAATCGTGTTAATAAAGAAGAAGATTTATATAAACTATTAAATAAGCAACTTGAAGATTTAGGTGTTGAAACTATTGATTTTTATTTATTACATTCAATAGATCCAAATGTATGTGAAAGATTAGAAAATTTCAATATACTTGGATTTCTTGATAAAATAAAAGAGGAAAAAAAAGTAAAACACGTTGGTTTTTCATACAGCGGAGACAAATCATATTTTAAAAATATTATTGACAGATATAATTGGGATGTATGTATGGTACAATACAACTATACAGATGACAAAAATCCTGTAGGTACTGATTGTATAGCATATGCTAGTAAAAAAGGAGTTAGTGTACTGGCTATGAAACCATATAAAGGTGCTATGCTTACTAAAAATACCCCCCTTGAAATTGAAGAATTACTTGAAAAAAATGATATTTCAGACACAAACAGTAGATGGGCACTACACTGGGTATTAAATAATCCTAATATTACATCTGTTATATGTAGTATGAACACTACTGAAGAAATTGATGAAAATATTGAAATTACAAATTCTTCAAAATATAACGTAATCTCTGAAAGTGAATTGGATATTTACAAAAAAGCAAAAAAGATATATGAAGATAAAATAGTTATACAATGTACAAATTGTAAACATTGTTTACCTTGTCCATTAAATGTGGATATACCAACCTGTTTTGAAACATTAAACAAAAAAAATCTTTATAATTTAGGTATTAAAGAGTATGTATACAAAACAGGAGGATTTAATAAAGAACCATCCTATGCTAGTTTATGTATTGATTGTGGAGCATGTATACCTAAATGTCCACAAAACATTGATATACCAAGTAACCTTAAAAAAGTCCAAAAAGAAATGGAATTTCCAGGATTCAAACATATTATGAAGATGTTTGAGAAATTTGAGATATAGAAAAACTTTATTTATTTTAATTAATCTTATTAATTAGAATGTTTATAATATTAGTTACAGATATACTTTTTAAATCTTTTACAAAAATAGGAGTTTACAATCAATGATTCAAGAAAGGTTGATTAAATCAACAAACACTAAAATACCTGCCTTAGGCTTTGGTGCTATGAGATTACCTACAATTGATAATAAAATTGATTATGAAAAAGCTTCAAAACTTGTTAATTATGCTATTGATAATGGAATTTATTTTATTGATACAGCATATAATTTCCATAATGGTGAAAGTGAAATATTCCTTCGTTCAATCTTAAAAGAACGTAGAAATGATATTTTAATATCAACCAAATTACCAATATGGTATACTGATTCTGAGTTTGATTTTAACAAATACTTTGAAATTCAACTTGAGAAACTAGGTGTTGATTATATTGATTTCTATTTTTTACATTCCTTAAATGCTACAAGTTTTAAGAAATTAAATAACAATAATATTCTCCAATTTTTAGATAAAATAAAAAAAGAGGGAAAAGTACGAAATATTGGATTCTCATATCACGGACCATATACAGAATTTATAAAACTTGTTGACACTTACAAATGGGATGTATGTATGTTACAACATAACTTCTTAGATAATCAAAAATTAGGTGGTAATATAGCAATTGACTATGCTGCCAAAAAAGGTATAGGTATAATAGCAATGCAACCATTAAAAGGTGGAATATTATCTAAAGATACACCTCTTGAAGTAGAAGAAATATTAGAAAAAAATGATATTGAAGAATCTCCAAGTAACTGGGCTTTCAAATGGTTATTAAACAATCCAAATATTTCTTGTGTTTTATCTGGAATGACCACAATTGATGAAGTAAATGAAAACATTGAATCAATAGATGAATTTCTTCCAAATACAATACACAAGACAGAACTAGAACTTTATAAAAAAGTAAGAGATATATACAATAAAACCATAAAAATACAATGCACTAATTGTGGACATTGCTTACCGTGTCCATTAAATGTGGATATACCCACATGCTTTTTAACATATAACAAGAAAAAAATATTCCAAACAGGAATAAAAGAATATATTAAAAAGACTACAGGTGTTACAAACAATTCGTTTGCCAGTTTATGTATTGAATGTGGAGCTTGTATTTCAAAGTGTCCACAGAATATTAACATTCCAGAAGAACTTAAAAAAGTCCAAAAAGATATGGAATTTCCAGGATTTAAACATATATTAAAAGTCATCAACAAACTCAACACACAAATAACTATTTCAGATGACGATACAACATAATTAATAATAGGAGGGTGAAACCCATTATAAAAAAAATTTTAACAATAATATTAGTAGTACTATGTTTATTCCTTGCTATATGTATTATTGAACCAACACAACTAGATGTTAATCATATAACAGTAAAATCTAGTGAAATACCAGCAGAATTTAATGGAACAACCATTGAATTAATCTCAGACTTTCATTATGGAACCTATGTAAATGATAATGAAATGAAAAATGTTGTTAAAACAGCCAATGAACAAAACCCCGATATTATAGTTCTAGCGGGAGATTATGTAACTGATGACTCTTCAAAGGTTAATTCATCTTTTGGTTTTCTTAGAAATTTAACAGCAAAAGAAGGTATTTATGCTGTAATTGGAAATAATGACCCTTATAATGCAACAGTAAAAGCTATTAGAGATTCAGGATTTAACAGTATGGATAATAAAGGATACTGGATTGAAAAGAATGGTGCTAAAATAAGAATAGGTGGAGTAGGTGATTTAGCTAATGAAGCTCAATCTGATGGTTACACATTAAATGGTACAACTACTAATGACTTTGTAATAATGACAGCACATAATCCAAATTACATTACACAAATGAACCACAACAAAGTAGATTTATTATTGTCAGGACACACACATGGTGGACAAGTAAATTTATTTGGGTTTGCTCCATGGGTACAAGCAGCTACAAATGGAAAACAATATATTTCAGGAGTATATGAAGAGGATGGATCAGAACTCATTGTAACAAATGGTGTTGGAGAAATTAAAGTACCGTTTAGATTTATGGCTACACCTCAAATAACAGTTATCACATTAGAATCCCAATAAAGATTCTATTTTTATTTTATAATTTTTTTAATAAATATTTTCTACTTTTAAAATCAAATTAATTTATCTTTTAAAAATACAAATGATTTAAGATATTATTTTTTTAGTAAATAGTTATTTTAGAACCACATGGTACCTTCATACATACTAACTATGAGGGGAAAAACTTTTAGAAAAAAATTTTTAGATAAAAAAATCATACAAAATTAAACCCTATAAATTCAACTCTCTACCAAACTAGACAAAAAAAGATTATACCTTAATAAAATCTTGATTGAAACAAACTAAGTTATATGCCAAATAAATCTCCAATTATTTGACTTAATTTATTGACTTAATTTACATCCCTTTTTATAATATTTAATCTAAAAAAAGAAATCTAAAAATTAAATCCCCCTCCTCAATTTAACAATAAAATATGGAGGGAATAAATTTGAAAAAACTAACTAAAATATTAGTATTGACGTTTTTTGTAACACTACTTTTTCTAATGATATCAACACCAATAAATGCAACAACTACTAACCAAACTACAACAGAACATAATATACAAAGTAATTTACAAATAGAAACAAATAACCAAACAATACAAGAAGATACAATCAATACTAAATCAAATGAAAATCTAAAAACTATTACAAAGAATCTAAAAACTAAAGAAAAAACAACAGTAAATAATAATATACTGAAAAATACTACATCTGTAAAGAGTACTGTTAAGAAAAGTACTGATCAAGCCATATCTAGTTGGTCAGAATTAAAATCAACAATTGATAATTTGGATAGTGATGATACAACAATAATCTTAGCTGATGGTGTAGATTATACAGCAACTGATACATTAAATGTTAATTATAATGTTAAAATAATTGGACAAACTCATGTAAATTATATTACAGATACAACTTCTGTATCTAATGGTTTTAATGTAGCAAATGGTAAAGTACTAAGTTTAGAGAATATTAATTTTTCAAAAACAAGTACCACAACACAAACTGACAGCTTTATAAAAACAGGTACAGCTAGTACTGTAACTATAACTAATTGTAACTTTACAAATATGAGTACCAGTACCACAGGTACAGTAATCAATTCACAAGGAACATTAAATGTTAACAATACTGTATTTTATAATAATACTGGTGCCAATTCTGCTGTAATAAATCATGTTGGAAAAATAAACATTAACAATACCCAATTTATCAATAATACTGTACAACAGAAATATGGAATAGTATACTTAGATGGTTCTGGTGTTGTAAATAATACTTTATTTGAGAATAATACTTCCAATGGTTATTCAACAAGTACAGGAACTGCAAGTATATATCATACAACAAGTAGTATTGATGATATATTAATAATAGATAATTCACAGTTTTTTAAGAATACAGCTGTTACATATGCTTGTGGATTATATAATAGGGTTGGTAATTTAACTGTTATTAATTCTAAATTCCAAGATAACATTGCAAAGGATCTTGCAACATCATACGCTGGTGCTATATACATTGAAAGTGGAAATATATATATAAATAATACTAATTTCACATCAAATATAGCTGAATATGATGGTGGAGCAATATATATTTATAAAAGTGACAATGTAACAATTACCTATTCTAACTTTACAAATAATCATGCAATGTACTTTGGTGGAGCAATCTATACAAAACCAGGACAAAACTCCTATGTATACATTGACTATTCATTATTTGATTCTAATGTACTTGAAGTAGGCAGTGGATCATATGAAGGAGGAGCAATAGAAGCAGGATCAAGTTATTATACAATCAACAATACAAACTTCACAAAAAACAAATCATGCAACAAAGGTAGTATAATAACCAGCACAGGAACATTAATATTAAATAACATTATAGCAACAGAAAACTATGCTGAAGGATCATCAGGAATACGAACAGAAGGCACATGTAACATAACCAATTCCCAATTCATAAGTAACCAAGCACACCTCGGTGGAAGTGCAATATACAATCTAGGAACATTAAATATCAATAATACATATATGTATGACAATGCAGCTTTAGAATATACTGGTTATGGAGGAGCAATATACAACACAGGAACACTAAACATAACAAATTCCACTATTGACAAAAGCAGAACTGAACTAGGACAAGCAGGAGCAATATATAACACCAATATCATAATAATTGACAACACTAATATAACAAATTCATATGCATACTCCCATGGTGGAGCAATATACAACACAGGAACAATCAACATAACAAACTCAAATCTAACAAACAATACACAAAGACTAAAAACTACTGTTAATGGAGGATTACTCTACAACACAGGCTCTATAAAAATTAAAAACAGTAACATCCTAAATAATTCAAAAACATTCTATTCAACAGGAAACCTAATACTAACACAAAACAACATAACACAAAACAACAACAACTACATAATAAATATACTAGGAACCGATACAACCAACACCATAACCTACAACAACATAATCACCACAACAAACGTATTACAACCTATTTTTACCATAACAAATAGCAATACAGGAACTATTAATTATAATCATATTTATTCTGAAAGTAACACAACACAAATTATTTACACAACAACTGTAGATAATGCTGCAGTAATAGATGCACAGTATAATTGGTGGGGTAACAATACAATACCACAAGTAGAAAACATAACAACAACTAACCCAATAGTATTAGTCGTTACAAAAGGTACAAATAACATATTAGCAAACAATAGTAAGTCAGTAACTATATTACCTGATGGATCAACTACATTAACAGCACAACTCAAAATACAAACTACTACAGACACATACAGTGATCTTAAAGAAAATATACCAGGACTAGTATTAAATAAATCAGGAACAGAAATACCACTAACACAAACAAACAACTATAAAACAACAATAACAGGAATAACAACAGACACAACATATACACTAGACTCACAAGAACTAAAAATAACACCTAAACAAGTAACTACATCAATAAAGGATGTTACATATACATTAGATTCAGAAAATAATATAGAACTATTTGTAGTAGTAACAGATTCAGATAGTAATTATGTTTCAACAGGTAGTATAACAATAAAAGATCAAAATGATAACACAATAAATTCAACAAGTATAACAACCAATCCAAGTAGTATAACAATACCATCCAGTTATAATGAACAAACAATAACGGTAATTTATACAGGCAATACTAACTATGCAGATAGTAATATAATAAAAACAGTGAATATTATAAAGGGAACTACAACTTTAACAACTGATGATATAACAAAAAGTATAGATACAACATTTATAACAATAACCACAATATTAACAGCAAATACAGAGAAAATAACTGATGGTAATACTTATTTATACATTGATGATGTTCAATTATTTAAGAAAGCTATAACTAGTGACACTAATACAACAACAGTAACCTTCAACAATATTGATATATCTACACTAAATGTAGGTGAGCATATAATAAAAATTACTTACAATGATAGTAATGTATTAAATAATAGTACAACCACAAGTAAATTAATAATTAAAAAAATAACTACAAGTATAACTGATGTTAAAACCATTTTAAACACAGATAATAATATTCAAATATCTGTAACAATTAAAGACTTATCAAATAATTTTATAACAACAGGGACAATAACAATAAAAGATCAAAATGATAACACAATAAATTCAACTTCAGTAACAACTAGCCCAACAACTCTAACAATACCAAACACATACAATAAACAAGTAATAACCATATTATACAATAATACAGATAAATACACCAACATATCAACAACTAAAACCATAAATATAGAAAAAGTAAATGTAGATATAACTGTTCCAAATATAGAAACGGAATATAATAATTCTAAAATTGAAATAAACGCAATATTAAGTTCAAACAATAATATTAATAATGGAAATATCTATTTATATATTGATGATGTACAGTATGGAAAACAAGCAATAACAAGTAATAATAATAAACAAACAATAACATTCAACAATATTGATATATCTAAACTCAATATAGGTGACCACACAATAAAAATTACATACAATGACAGTAATATATTTGATAACACCACAGCCACAAGTAAATTAACAATCACAAAAATAACAACAATAACTTATATATCTAAAAATTACCAAGAACCTATACTTACAATATCAGCAGTAATAAATGCAAATTCAGAAAATATTAAAGGAACAGTATCATTTTATATTAATAATACGTTAACTGATACAGTAAACTTATCAGATAATACTGCTTCAACAAATATTAACCTAAGAGATTATGTAAAAGGAAATTACACAATAACAGCTATATACAATGAAAATGACATATACAAAAACAGTAAAGCAACAATATCCTTTGAAAAAAATTCAACCATTGAACCAAATATAAAAATAAATAAAACAATACCCAGCACAACAACATCAGGAAATATAATACCAATAACAGGTACAATAACAAACCCGAATGGAATTCCATTAAATGAAACAATACCCGTAACAATAATAATAGATGGACAAGTAATAACAACAATAAACGCAACCAATGGAACATTTACTTATAATTACACAATTCCAAATAATACAACTAATGGGACACATACAATAGAAATTATAACAAATAATACTCTTAATTACAATAGTACCCAGACAAACATTACGTTTAAGATTGAAAAAACAGATTTAAAAATATATTTAACTAATGAAAATATAACAGCACACAGACTAGATAATATCAACATAAAAGCATTACTCAAAGACTCAAATAATAATACAATAAATAATACAATACCAACAACAATAACAATAGAAAATAATACAGTATATACCAACTTCATAAATGGAATATTAAATTATAATTACACAATACCATCTAACATTAAAAACAATAATTTAACAATTAACATCACAACCAATGAAACAAATTCATATAAACCAACAACTAATACTAAAACCATAAACCTATACTTAAGAAATACATATATCAAAGGAACAGATATCCATAGCCATGTTGGAGATACAATAATTATAAATGGTACTATATATGATTCAGAAACACAAAACCCATTGAATAGTACAACCAAAGTAGCAATTAAAGTAAATGGAAAAACAATAAACACAATACTCGCAGTTAAGGGTATTATAAATTGTAATTATACTACAAGTAAATTATCAGCAAAAAACTATACAATAACTCTTAAAATAGGAACTAGTACAGTATACAATGAAAGTACATGGACAGGAACAATAATAAATCAAAGAGCTAATGCTACAATCATAACACAGGAAAACTACACAGCAGTAAATGATACAGTGACAATTTATGCAAATATAACTGATAAAAATGGAAATAATATAAATAATACAGTAAAAGCTGCAATAAAAGTAAGTGGAATAACAGTAGGTTATGCAAACTTTATTAATGGAACATTAAAATACAATTACACAATCCCCGATAAATGTACACAAAACAAGTATAATATTACAATACAAACAGGATATACAAATCAATACAATAAATCAAGAGCTATAAGTAATATATTAATAAATGGAAAATATATCCAAATCAATACAGTAAATATAACTGCTGTAAAAGATAGTACCATAACAATAAATGGAAATCTAACAAATATAAATGGAAAAACAATAAACACACCAATAAAACTTGCAATAAAAATAGATGGAAAAACAATAACATTACCTAATCCATTAACAGTTCAAAACGGAAAATTCACATTCAACTACACATTACCAATAACTAAAAAAGTAGGTATACACACAATAGAACTAAAAACAGGTAAAACAAGCAAATATATCTCAACAACAACATACACAAATCTTACCATAATAAATCCAACATTAACTAAAACATCCCTTAAAACGAGTAGTGATCAGACTGTTTCAAGTTGGACAGCTTTAAAAGCTGCAATTGATGCTTTAGATAGTGATGGTACAACCATCACTTTAACTACTGGTACTTATGGATCTAGTCAAGTTGAAGAATCTGCAACTTTTGAACCAATAACTGTAACTCATAGTGTAATTTTACAAGCTTCTAGTAATGTGATATTATATGCTGAGGCTATTGATGATTATTTTATAGTTTCAGGTGGTAAAACTCTTACATTGAATGGTATGATATTACAAGGTGAGGTTAATAAGCAGTTTATTAATGTTACACAAGGTTCTAGTCTTGTAGTTGATAATTGTACTTTTACTGGTATTAATACTGGTGATATGGGTGGTTGTATTGGTATAAGTGGAACAGCAACCATAACAAATACAGTGTTTAAAAGTAATACTGCTAATTCACAGGCTCCGAATATCTATGTTTATAGTATGGGTTTGGCTAGTTTGAGTAATTGTAGTTTTGATACGGCTGAAACTTATAGTATTACCTCTAATATTGGTGGTGCTATATATAATGAAGGAACAGTAACAATTACTAATAGTAATATTAGTAATGCTGAACAGGCAATTTATAATACAGGTAGTATTACAGTTACTGGTTGTAATATTTCACAGACTGCTTTAACTAATTCATTTGATCAAGAATTATCAAATTGTGTACTTATTATAACCACAGGAACTGGGACTGTAAATATCAACAGTAATAATATTTTTACTGGAAGTGGTATAACTGTTTCTGATATAAGTGTATTAACTAGTAACAGTAATCTTTTAATAAATTATAATAGGTTATATAGTGCTAATGGAGTAACTCCAGTTAGTTATAGTGTTACAACGGATCAGATTAATTGTGAACATAATTGGTGGGGTACAAATACACTTCCTAGTAATGTATTCATAGACAGCACTAACCCCCTATTAATGACCGTCACAATCAATAGTAATACTTACAAAGCTGTTACTAGTAAAAATTATACTATTACTGATAGTGACACAATAACTGTAGCTTTAAAAGATAATACCACTACTGATACTTATTCAACTATTACAAATAATATAAGTGGACTTGTTTTAAGTGAAAATAAAACTAGTACTACCACAATACTTAATGGTGATAATGGTTATAGTGTGAGTGTTACTGGTTTAACTAGTACTGATGATGTATTATATACATTAGATGGTCAAACAGTACATTTTGCAAAAGAAACTAAAACACCAGTTGATGTTTCAATAAATGTTAACAGTATAACAGCAACTATTGGAGATACCATAACAATAACCTCCACACTCGGAACAACAGGTATTAATGATGGTACAATTACATTTTATATAGATGATACGCTTTTAGATACTGTTAGTGTATCTAGTTCAACAGCAAGTACAACTTATAGTACAACAGGTAAAACCTCTGGAACTTATACAATTAAGGCTGTTTATAGTGGATCAGATGATTATAACTCTGCAACAGCTACTAATACTTTAACATTAACAGAAGAAGCAAATAAAGAAGTTACAATAACAGACATATATACAACTCTTAATACTGATGGTTCATTACAATTAAACTTTAGTGTCATTGATGTAAATAGTAATCCTGTAAAAACAGGAACAATAACACTCCAAGACGCATCAGGAGATACCATAACAACTGCTAGTGTTACAGGCAATATATCTTTAACAATACCAAGTACATATAATTCACAGATATTAACTGTAATATATAGTGGTAATAGTGTTTATAATGATGTTACTAGTGATAAACTAGTATATGCAAGTAAAAAATACATAACAATGTACGTACCCACAAGATATGCATACTACGGAAGTACTACCAATATATATGCTTATCTTTATCCTACCAATAGTGGTACAGTAACAGAAGGAACAGCAACACTTGCAATAAACGGAACAATCATAGCTCAAGCTACTGTAACAAACAATACCATAACATTCAAACCAGACTTATCAGGTTATAATGCTGGTAACTATACAATGAATGTTTCCTATACAGGTAATGTATATAATGATATATACCGAACAGGTACACTTACTATTAGGAAACTATCTACCAAATTGTATTCATATAATATAACAGGTTATACTGGAAAAACCGTTACATTAACAGCTAATGTTTATAGTTATGGTACTGATGTAAATGAAGGATATGTAAATTATATATTAGATGATGAAAATATAGCAACGGAATTAGTTAGTAGTAATAAAACAAACACATCCTTTACAATAACTTCAGCTATGAAAGATGGAACACATACACTATTATTACAATATATGGGTACTGATAGATTTGCAGACTGTAACAAGACAGTAATATTAACAATTAAAAACGAGAACAGTACAAGTATATATCTTAAGAATGTTTATCTTGATGGAAATGGTCAAATAAACCTAGGAATGCACGTTTACTGTGGAAATGACACTATAAATGGAGGAACAATAACAGTAGTTGTAAGCGGAAACACCATAGGAACATATGATGTTGTAAACAATACTGTTAATCTAACATTACCAACTAGCTATATCATGGAAACAAATTATACAGTAAACCTATCTTATAGCGGTATTAATCAATTCTTACCATCAACATACAATACTACAATATTACTTCATAAAATGAATACAACACTTTCAGGATATGGATTCTTTAAAAATGGATATTTCAACGTTACAGCACACGTTTATAGTAAAGGAAAAAATGTAACAACAGGAACCATAACATTTACAATAGAAGGAATAACCCAAACTGTTAATGTAGAAAACGGTACAGCAACTGCATTACTAGACACACAAAGCCTAGAAGCAAAAGAATACACCTATATCATCACTTATACTGGTAATACTTATTATAATGGTAATGAGATATATCGTACAGCTACAAAAACAGCATATACAACACCAATTTATATATTAACAAACTATTACTTCTATGCTCACGTAGGAGATACAATAACAATACCCGTAACTATCAAAAATTCTTATACTAAAGACTCAATTAATGGTACGGTTCCTTTAGTTGTTAAAGTAAATGGAACAACAATCGCAACATTAGATGCTAGTTGGTATGAAGAAATAAAATACACCATACCAAGTACATTAACAGGAACAACATATAACATTACCTTCCAGACAACTGCAACTAGTATATATAAAGCTGCAAACTCAACAGCATATCTAAACCTTAACAAAACAGGCACCTATATCTCAACAAGTTACTACTACCAAGGTTTACCTGGTGACACAATAACAATTACGGCTACTCATAAAATTAGTAATGGTGGATTAACCAGTGGTACAGTACCAGGACATATTTACATAGGAACAAGTAAAATTGCCGATGTAAACTTCATAGATGGATCCATGAAATATATCTTAACAATACCGAACTTATCCATTGGTAATTATACTATGAATATTACAACTGACGGAACAGATATTTATAAAGCCACAAACAAAAACACCACACTACGTGTACAAAAAGCATATACATATATTTCATCAAGTAATGTATATACAAACCCCGGAAAAACAATACAACTAAACGCAACACTAAAAAATAGCAACAAAGCACTAGTAAATGGTAGTATTGCAGCATGTATTAAATTAAATGGAATCACCATTGCAAATACTTACTTCAAAAACGGAACACTCGCATACAACTACACAGTACCAGACACTTACAGCAACACAAAATATAACATAACATACATCTCAAAAGAAACAGATACATACAACTCTGCAACCAGAAACTCAAGTCTAAGACTAAACTTAATCTATACTTATATATCAAGTAAGAACATTTACAGTCATTCAGATGATAAAATAATATTCAATGCAACAATATACGACTCTAAAACAAGAAAAGCAATAAATGCATCACCAAAAGTATGCATAAAAATCAACGGAATAACATTAGACAACATATACGCCAACAATGGAAAAATATTATACGAATATACTATAACAGATCTAAGTGCTAAAAATTATACAATCAGTTATACAATGGGAGATACCAATACCTATCGTGGTTGTACCTGGAATGGAACACTTATAAATCAAAGAGCAACCGTAAACATAATGACCAACAATATAAAAGCCCATGTAGGCGATAAAGTCCAAATCAATGCAACCATACTAAACAGTAACACCAACAAAAAAATAGAACAAGACATAGATGCATCAATAAAACTCAACGGTGTAACAATAGCCACAACACAATTTACCAACGGAACACTCGAATACAACTACACAATACCATCAGACTATGCAAAAACAACAGGTAATATCACAATAAAAACAGGAGACACCAACAAATACGCAGGAACAAACACCACAGTACAATTACTACTAGAAGCAGAATATGTAAAAATCACAGTAACACCAATAACTACAACAGTTGGTAGTACAATAACTATCAAAGCTAATCTCACAGATACCAATGGTAATTTAATAACAGGTACTGATAAAGCATGTATAAAAATTGATGGTACAAACATAGCAGACACAAAATTTACCAATGGAATATTAGAATATACATACACACTAAATAGTAATTATACCTCAGGTATATATGATTTACTTGTTAAAGTAGGAGCAACAAGCCAATACATAGCAAGTACCAACCATGCAACACTAACAATAACTGATTTAAAAACATCAACACTCAAAACAGCAACATATGAAACAAACCTAAAAACTGCACTTAAAACAGCCAATACCACAACAACAAAAGCTTACCCTTACTTAAGTAAGACTTATATGTTAAGTATTAGAAGCTATGTATATGGTAGTTATGGAATTGTAATAAACGAAGGTAATTTACTACTCTTTATTGATAGTGAATTAGTAGATACACAAAGTGTATCAAACAATAACGCTAATTTCAGCATTAATATGACTAATTATGATTATGGTGAACATAATATTGAAGTTACATACACAGGAACCGAAAATTATGATACAAGTACAGTTACAAGTAATATTAATAAAACACGTTATCAATCCAATGTATATGTACAAACAGGTAGTTATTATCTCTATGGAACACCTGGACAAACCATAACCATAAACGGAACTATAATTAACTCATATACAAAAACTAAAGTAACAGGAGAAATACCAGTTACACTACTATTAGATGGAGAAAAACTTGCTCAATTCATATCATACGATGGAATAATAAGCTACGATTACACTATCCCCCTAAACCAAGATAAAAATAGTTATAACATAACTATTTCCACAAGTGCAACTGATGACTATAAAGCATCCACACGAAATACTATAATAAACATAAACAAAGTCTACACTTACATTACAAGTAGTTATACTTATCCCGTTCAACCAGGTGCAAGTGTAATTATTAATGCTACATTACATGACACAAACAAAACACTCGTTAAAAATACAATACCCTCAACAATAGAAATACTAGGAAACACTTATGACACTGCATTTGTTAATGGTGAAATGCGATATAACTATACAGTACCCACTACAACAAGTTATGGTAACTATACAATATACATTAAAACATCACAAACAAGCCAATATAGAAATGCATCAAGAAACTGCACACTAAAAGTAGTAAACAACTCAAAAACCTACACATACATAAGCAGTAGTTATATCTATTACGGAGCATTAAACAACACAGTACTAATAAATGCAACATTACATACAACAAATAAAGTTTTAGTAAACATTACAACACCAGTAACCATAAAAATAGATAACAATACAGTAGCAAATACTTACTTTGTAAATGGAACATTAAAATATAACTATTTTATATCTCCAACAATGAAAGTAGGTAACCATACTATTGACATAATAGCAAATGAAACCGCTACTTATCAAGGAACTAGTAGAAACTGTACATTACGAGTAATGACCAGTAATAAGAATTATACATATATCTCAACAAGAAACATTTACTCATACAAACTAAGCACAGTTACAATAAATGCATCACTTTACACAACCAACAAAACACTTGTAAACGGAACTGTAAAAGCTTGTATAAAAATAGATGGAAAAACCATAACAAACACATATTTCAAAAACGGATTACTAGAATACAACTACACAATACCAGCATACAGAAATAATAACTTCACCATTACAATAAAATCCTCTGAAACCAATACATACCAAGAAAGCACAAAAGACATAAATCTCACAGCAAATACAAGAAACATATACATAAGAGGCAAAAACATCTACACTTTCTCAGGCAATACAATTTTAATTACAGCTAACATAACCGATTCAAAAACTAAAACCTTAATCAATGGTACTACAAAAGCATGTATAAAAATAGATGGAAAAACATTAACCATAGTAAACGTAGTAAATGGAACACTAAATTATAACTATACAGTAGATAAATTACCTGGAAACCATACCATTACGATAAAAACAGGTGAAAGTACCATATACAATGGTTCTACATGGAATGGTACATTACAAATAAACAAAAACTATACAAAAATATCATCAAATTACATAACAGCCTACGTAGGTAAAATAACAACTATAAAAGCAAACCTAACAACAAATAGTCAATTAGTAAAAGATACAATAAAAGCAACCATAAAAATCAATAATCAAACAATAACAAATGCTTACTTTATTAATGGAACATTAAACTATAACTACAATACAAGCAAACTAACAGGTGGCCAAACTTATAACATAACAATAACAACAGATAATACAACATATTACCAAGGAGCTACTACAACAAGCCATTTACTATTAAATAAAAATAAATTAGTTATCACATCAAACAACATAACTACAACAAAAGAAAAAACAATTACCATAAGTGGTACACTAAAAGATTATACAGGAAATATCATAACTACACCAACAACAATAACCATTAAATTAAATAATACAACCATAAAAACAATCACAACAAGCACAGACAAATACACATTCCAATATACATTACCAAACAAATACACAAAAGGATACTATAAACTATACATTACAAGTAAAGAGAATAATTACTATAACAATGCAACAGGATATAGTACTGTGTATGTAACTACTTAAAGATCATCAATTTTGATGATTTTATACTTTTTTTTCTTATAGATACTTTTTTTAGAAATAGTTTACTATTACATTGAATTAATTATATTTTTATAAAAATAGAATTTAAGAAGTTTATTGTATTTAAGTTGAAAATTAGATTTTAATATTTATTTTTAGAAGTAGTGTTTAAATAAGAGTTTACTTATTTTTTTTAAAAAAGATATATGAGAAAGGTGATAAGTGTAGTGGACTTATCTTACCTTTTATATCTTTTATAACTTAACAAATCTATGCTGTTGCTTTTGTAGCAGTAGCGGTTGCTTTGTTTATAACTAAAGTACCTACTCCAGTAGATCCGTAATATGCACTATTATCACCAGTTACAAATGTAAGATTATGTGTTCCTACTTTGAGGTTAGGTAATGTAACGTTTGCGTTAATTGTTCCGTTTTGAGCATATACATATACTACTTTTCCTGCTGCATCTTTAAGGGTTACCCCATTGATTTTAACAGCTACTTTTTTAGTTCCAACAACATTGTTACCATTGATGTCTTTGATAACACCAGATATGGTAGTGGTTGCGTTGGATACTCCAGTTGCTGGGTTTACAGTTATAGTTGTGTTAGTTTTTTGTACAGTTAATGTTGTACTTGCATCTGCTCTGTTGTATGCGGAGTTTCCGAATACAGCTGAGATATTATAATCTTTAGCAGAGATTCCTAATGGTAATGTGTAGTTAATTGATGCTAAACCATTTACTACTGCAGCGTACATTGGAGTACCATTTGCATTTAGTATTGTTTTACCTTGGAATTTAAATACAACTTTACCACCGTTTATAACAGTACCATTATCATTTACTATAGCAGTGATAGTTATTGTATCTCCACCTTTTGCTGTAGTATCTGTTACTACGGTCATATTTGCTGTACGTTTTTCAACAGTTACAGTTGAGTTAACAGTTGCTCTTGCTGCGTTGTAAGTAGTACTAATTCCACCGTATACTGCGGTTATTGTTGTATTACCTCTAGCCCAATTTGCAGGGACAGTGTAATTAATTGTTGCAACACCATTTACTACGGTACCATATATAGTTGAACCATTTGCATCGACTAATGTTTTACCATTTACTTTAAATGCAACTTTTCCAGCTTCTACTGGGTTACCGTTTGCATCGGTTACGTTAGCAGTTATAGCGATTGTATCTCCAACTGTTCCGTTTACAGGGTTTACTACAATTGTTGTATTAATTTTTACAATTGAAACAACAAATGTTGTGTTTGCGTTTGCATACATACCATTAGCATCAGTGTATGTTACATTTACTGTGTAATTACCTGCTACTATGTATCCATTGAATGCAATTGCGGTTCCATTTGTAACAGGTACTGTTATAGATCCTGTTGAATCTGTAAAGGTTATGTTACCTGAAGTAATTGGATTACCATTAGCATCAGTTACATTAACGACTACTTTATAAGAAGTCATTGTAGTTCCATTCATATCAGGAGCTGTTATTACAACTGAGCCACTTACTATAGTAACTTTAGCTGTTGTTTGACCGTCATTATATGTGTTTTTAATATCGTTGTATGCAACGGTTAAGTTATATACACCAGTTGTGTTAAATAAATTAGCATAACTAGCTGTACCGTTTGATACGGTTGCTACACCGATAAGAGTTGTACCATCATAGAAGTAAACAAGACCTGATTGAACAGGGTTACCGTTTTGATCTACAATTGTAGCAACAAGGTTTGTTTTTGAAGCAGTACTTCCTGTTACATCAGGTACTGTTACAGTTACATTTTGTTTTGTAATGTTAGCTACAGTTCCGTTTGTAAAGGTTATTGTACTACCAGATACAACACTACTGTTGTAATATGCAGTTTGATCATCTGTAAAGAATGCAGTTATATTTGTGTTAGCACCAGTTCCAGTTGTTGCTGATGTGAAATTATAGTTTGTTTTTGCAATTCCATTTACTACTGTTACGTTATTTGCAATAGCTACACCATTAACATATATGGTTACTTTACCAGTGTTTACAGCGTTACCATTTGCATCAGTTACGTTTACAGTTATTAAAGTATTATTCATTGTAGTATCATTTATAGCAGGGATAGTTACATTTGTAGGCATTAAAACAACTTTTGCAGTTGTTGAATTATGACTTGATGCATATGCTGATACATCATTATAATTTACTTCTACATTGAAAGTACCTGCTTTAGTGAAGTTGTATGTGAATAAAGCATTACCAGTTGTACTGTTTATATCAGCGGATCCAACATTAGCACCATTTACAATAAATGTTACTGTTCCGGTTTTTACTATGTTACCAGCTTGATCTACAACTGTAGCATTAAGTACAGTAGAGTTCATAGCTACAACAGCATCTTTTACTCCACTTGTTGTACTATTAATTGTATTTACTACAGTTACGTTAACATTGGAATATGCTTTTGCTATTGTTGCAGTTGTTGTGTTTGTACTATCTGCATATGTGTTTGCACTATCAGTATATTTAACTGTTATTGTAGCACCGGATACTGCTTCTGTGAAGTTGTATTTTAATGTTGCTACACCATTTGATACTGTAGCATTACCCATTATTACTCCATTTTCATAGAAGTATACTGTACCTTGTGTTACTTTGTTACCATTTGCATCAACTACGTTAGCAGTTACTTCAGTATTATTGTATACTATACCAGTAACAGCTGTAGCATTTACTACGGTAGCTATTTTGTTTATAGTTGCAGTTGTTGTGTTTACACTTGCACTGTATGCACCATTTCCATCATTGTAGAAAGCAATTACATCGTAAGTTCCAGCAGCAGAATATGTGAATGTTGCTGTTGCATTACCTGTAACAGGGTTTACGTTTACAGTTTGGTTTACACCGTTTGATACGAATGTTACAGTTCCTTGTTTAATTAAAGCACCGTTTGCATTGTATATATTTGCAGTTACAGCTACGTTAGTGTTTGTTGTGTTTGTAACAGGATTCATTACAATGTAAGTACTATTACCTACTGAAATTGTAAAGTCTCTTGTACTGTTAGTGTAAGTATCTGCTGTATCATTATATGTAGCTTTTAATGTGTTTAATCCACTTGGTAATGTACCATTAATTGTTACTGTACCATCAGCGTTAACTGTTGCTGTACCAATTACTGTACCATTAACAAATGCTAAAGTTACGTTACCACTAGTTACTGGAGTATTTCCAGAGGTTACTAATAATGTAACTGAAGATGTATTTCCATTAGTTACAAATCCAACTACATTCATATCTGTGTTAACTGTTGAAATAACTGCATTAAATTTATTGGTAGCATTTGCATATTTGTTTGTGCTATCAGTGTAATTAGCTGTAATTTCATAAGTTCCAGCTTTTGTGAATGTGTTGTTTATTGCTGCTGTACCGTTTACTACATTAGCTGTACCGATAAGGGTATTGTTGTAGTAGAAGTTTACAGTACCAGTTGTTACATTGTTACCTGAACCATCTTTTACTGTTACGTTTAATGTGGTAGGTGTTATTGTATTTCCACTTACATCAGCGGTGTTAACAGTAGTTTTTGTATCAGTTACTATAACAGTTGTTACGTTTGTTGATGTAGTGTATTTATTATTAACATCTGTGTATACAGCTGTAATATTATATTCTCCAGCTGTAGGGAAGTTAATATTATTGATTGTTACTAATCCAGTTGTATTATCCACAGTTCCGTTACCTATGACAGTGTTACCATAGTAAAATGTAACGTTACCTCTAGTTGGATATGTAGCAGTAGTACCGTTTACGGTTACTTTTGCTGTAATACTTGTATTAGTTGTTGTAGTTGCACCAGTATTGGTTACTACAATTGTTGTGTTAGTTGTTGAAATTATAATTTCACCTTTTGCAGTACTGTTACCATATGATACACTATTATTAGTATAAGTAGTGTTTATGTAGTAAGTAGCACTAGGTGAAAATTTAACATTATTAATAGTTACTTTACCATTAGATACAGCTGCAGAACTTTCATTTAAGACTGTTCCTTTAGCTGTTGTAATAGTATAATATACTGTTCCACCAGTTACATTGTTACCAGATGCATCAGTTACATATACGACTATTACAGGAGCAACGGTTGTGTTACCAGTTACAGTAGGAATAGTTGTTATTGTTGTTGCTTCAACGATAGATGCTGTGGTTACAGTACTTGAACTATCAAATACATCAACATCATAGTAGTTTACTGTTATGTTGTGTACTCCAGTAGTTGTAAAGTTATGGTATCCAGTTGCTGTACCATTAGCTACATCCACTGTAGCAATAGGTTTACCATTTTCATAGAAAATTACTTGACCTTCACTAATAACTTTACCAACTGAATCAGTTACAATAGCTGTTAAAGCTGTATTATTATTGATTACATCGGTTACTGTGTTAGCTTGTATTGTAGTAGCTATTTTACCAATTGTTGCAGTACCGTTTACGGTAGCTGTACCATTAGCATAAGTATTTGTTGTATCATTATATGTAGCATTTATTTGATAAATACCTGCTGCACTTGGTGTGTATGAGATTGTTGCTACACCATTAGTTACTGTAGCATTACCTATTACTTCACCATTTACATAAAATACAACTAAACCTTTAGTTACATTGTTATTGTTTTTATCAGTAACATTTACACTGATTGTTGTTGGACTTAAAACTGCACCAGTAATACTATTTACAGTTACATTTACAGGCATTGTTGCGAAAGCTTGTACTGCACTGCTACTTGCTTGTGCATATATTGTATCATTATCAATGTAAGTTGCTGTAATATTGTAATCTCCAGCTGTTGGAACTGTGAAATCAACATGAGCATTACCGTGTTCATCTATAGCACTTGTTCCAAGAGTTTTAGTAGTACCATTTATTTTTGTACTGAAAACTACAGCTCCTTCAGTAGTTCCTGTTACCGTTGTACTTACAGTTGTAGTATTTAATACATATAACGGACTGCTAACACCAGTTTGATTAAATGTTGGCTCAGCTATATTTACAGTAGCTTTTGAAACTGTTACATTAGTTATGTTTGAACTACTTACATATGTGTTAGTAGCATCATTATAATTAGCTGTAATAGTGTAAAATCCATCTTGTTTAAATTGATAAGTAATGGATGTTTCACCTGCAGTTAAGTTTACTGTACCTATTTGGTTACCATTTGCTTTTATTGTAACAACACCAGTTTTTACATCAGTACTTGTAGTACCAGTATAATTTTTTACTGTAGGTGTGATTGTTACAGTATCAGTTGTTAAAGCTTTATTATCAGTTGCACTTGTTGAAACTGTGGTGTTTGTTGTTATTTGACTTGCTTGTTTTGTTGCTTGTTTAACAATAGATGTTGCTTGTGCATTACTAGTTACTGTTTTAGCTGCTGATGCTACTGTTGTAGCTTGTGTGTTATCTGAAGTTGCTGCTGTTGATGTTACTGTTGTTGCTTGTGTATTATCTGAGGTTGTTGCTTGTGTGTTGTCTGATGTTGTTGCGGTATTAGTTTGAGTGTCTTTATTACTTGTTGTTGTAGTTTCTTTTACCACATCACTACTTGAATCGTCTGTACTTGTTTGTACTGTATCGGTGGTTGTGTTTGCTGCAACAGTTGTTGCTTGCACAGTAGATGCACTTGAAGTGTCTGCTGTTGCAGTGCTATTATCTGATGCTGCTACGGCTCCTATACCAACTAAGACAATTAGTAATGTTGTGAATAAAAGGAACGATTTTGTTCTTTTATTTAACATGTTAAATTGAATTTTCTCTCCTTTTAATTATTTCTTTGAAATAAAGATATCATACACTAAGAGGAGTAAGATCTTACCATTATTCATATTTGAATTGTTTAATATATTCTCCTCCTTTTATTGTAATTAAAAAAATTTTATCTTTGTTTCATTAAAAAAAATTTCAAACTAATCATAAATTAATATGATTGATTTATATATTTACACTAGATAATATTAATATTTTTGTAGTATTAGCTCTTTATTTCAAATTTAGATCTCTATTAATAACCTATTGAATTAGGGGTTAATTGTATCATACTTATCAAGACATTCTTCTTTTGTTTGATCTCCGATTAATTTTAAATATTTTTAGATCTATTTTAATATTTTTTCTTTTTATGCGTTGATTATTTTTATTTATTCTTATAAGTTCTTGTATTGTTTGATTTTTTATTATTATTGTTATTTTATCTTATTTTTCATTTTGTTTTATTATTAAATCTTTATTTTAAATTTTTTATCATTTTAAATGATTATTTTTGATTTGATTAATTATTAAAGATTATATTTTATTTTATATATGATTATTTTATAAATTTATAAGTCTTATATTCTATTTTTTAATATTTTTTCTTTTATATCATTTTTTATGAATATTTTTTATTTATTTTGTAATATTTTTGTTTTTTATTCTTTTTTTTATTATTTATCTCTTATTTTTTTTATTTTAGATTATTTGAAAATGTATTTAAATTATGAATAATGAGGACATGTGTTTTTTGCTTAGTTTTTTTATTATTCTATTATATAACTAGTAATCATAAATATAAGATTATTTATTTTATATTTTTCAATAATATCCCCATATATAAAATATTGATGTTAATAATCCATCAAACTACTTCATATTTTTATATAATACTTAAATTATCCTTTTTTGATTAATTTTTTTAATATTATAATTCGTTTTTCTAAGTCTAATTTCTTTAGATATTGATCATTATAGCTTTATAAAGATATTTTTAGTAGATAACGAAATATATACTTTAACAGGATATTATCTTATATATTTTTTAGATGGATAATCAAAATTTTAGTTTTATTTTTACTAATAATCTAATTTTTAAGTTTATTATATTTTATAACAAAGATATTTATTTTAATTTTGATTTAATTGTAAGATGATAAAAATAGTTTTAATTGGGTTTATATTAGTTATTATTTTATTTTTTCATTTAGATTTAAGTTTATGATATTTATTTTATTGAAAATTAGTAAGTTTATAGTATAAAATTAATTAATTTATATGTTATTTATATTATTTCCGGTTATGAGTTATTCTTTTTAACTATATATTAATAATATGGATAATATTAATTATTAAAAATTAATAACGAAATTATTTAAAATTAGATATAGTATATGGTTTTTATTTTATTTTTTAAAATTTCTTATTTCTTAGTTTTTTAAAATAAGAAAATTTTAATATTTCTATATATTTTTTTATTAATCGTTACAAAAGTTTTTTTAAGAAATATTGTAATGTTTATATTTAATAATTTTTTTTTGTAATGTTTAAATATTAGTTTAGTTTTTTTTAAAATTAGAATTTTTTTTTGTTTTTTTAAAAAGATATATGAGAAAGGTGATAAGTGTAGTGGACTTATCTTACCTTTTATATCTTTTATAACTTAACAAATCTATGCTGTTGCTTTTGTAGCAGTAGCGGTTGCTTTGTTTATAACTAAAGTACCTACTCCAGTAGATCCGTAATATGCACTATTATCACCAGTTACAAATGTAAGATTATGTGTTCCTACTTTGAGGTTAGGTAATGTAACGTTTGCGTTAATTGTTCCGTTTTGAGCATATACATATACTACTTTTCCTGCTGCATCTTTAAGGGTTACCCCATTGATTTTAACAGCTACTTTTTTAGTTCCAACAACATTGTTACCATTGATGTCTTTGATAACACCAGATATGGTAGTGGTTGCGTTGGATACTCCAGTTGCTGGGTTTACAGTTATAGTTGTGTTAGTTTTTTGTACAGTTAATGTTGTACTTGCATCTGCTCTGTTGTATGCGGAGTTTCCGAATACAGCTGAGATATTATAATCTTTAGCAGAGATTCCTAATGGTAATGTGTAGTTAATTGATGCTAAACCATTTACTACTGCAGCGTACATTGGAGTACCATTTGCATTTAGTATTGTTTTACCTTGGAATTTAAATACAACTTTACCACCGTTTATAACAGTACCATTATCATTTACTATAGCAGTGATAGTTATTGTATCTCCACCTTTTGCTGTAGTATCTGTTACTACGGTCATATTTGCTGTACGTTTTTCAACAGTTACAGTTGAGTTAACAGTTGCTCTTGCTGCGTTGTAAGTAGTACTAATTCCACCGTATACTGCGGTTATTGTTGTATTACCTCTAGCCCAATTTGCAGGGACAGTGTAATTAATTGTTGCAACACCATTTACTACGGTACCATATATAGTTGAACCATTTGCATCGACTAATGTTTTACCATTTACTTTAAATGCAACTTTTCCAGCTTCTACTGGGTTACCGTTTGCATCGGTTACGTTAGCAGTTATAGCGATTGTATCTCCAACTGTTCCGTTTACAGGGTTTACTACAATTGTTGTATTAATTTTTACAATTGAAACAACAAATGTTGTGTTTGCGTTTGCATACATACCATTAGCATCAGTGTATGTTACATTTACTGTGTAATTACCTGCTACTATGTATCCATTGAATGCAATTGCGGTTCCATTTGTAACAGGTACTGTTATAGATCCTGTTGAATCTGTAAAGGTTATGTTACCTGAAGTAATTGGATTACCATTAGCATCAGTTACATTAACGACTACTTTATAAGAAGTCATTGTAGTTCCATTCATATCAGGAGCTGTTATTACAACTGAGCCACTTACTATAGTAACTTTAGCTGTTGTTTGACCGTCATTATATGTGTTTTTAATATCGTTGTATGCAACGGTTAAGTTATATACACCAGTTGTGTTAAATAAATTAGCATAACTAGCTGTACCGTTTGATACGGTTGCTACACCGATAAGAGTTGTACCATCATAGAAGTAAACAAGACCTGATTGAACAGGGTTACCGTTTTGATCTACAATTGTAGCAACAAGGTTTGTTTTTGAAGCAGTACTTCCTGTTACATCAGGTACTGTTACAGTTACATTTTGTTTTGTAATGTTAGCTACAGTTCCGTTTGTAAAGGTTATTGTACTACCAGATACAACACTACTGTTGTAATATGCAGTTTGATCATCTGTAAAGAATGCAGTTATATTTGTGTTAGCACCAGTTCCAGTTGTTGCTGATGTGAAATTATAGTTTGTTTTTGCAATTCCATTTACTACTGTTACGTTATTTGCAATAGCTACACCATTAACATATATGGTTACTTTACCAGTGTTTACAGCGTTACCATTTGCATCAGTTACGTTTACAGTTATTAAAGTATTATTCATTGTAGTATCATTTATAGCAGGGATAGTTACATTTGTAGGCATTAAAACAACTTTTGCAGTTGTTGAATTATGACTTGATGCATATGCTGATACATCATTATAATTTACTTCTACATTGAAAGTACCTGCTTTAGTGAAGTTGTATGTGAATAAAGCATTACCAGTTGTACTGTTTATATCAGCGGATCCAACATTAGCACCATTTACAATAAATGTTACTGTTCCGGTTTTTACTATGTTACCAGCTTGATCTACAACTGTAGCATTAAGTACAGTAGAGTTCATAGCTACAACAGCATCTTTTACTCCACTTGTTGTACTATTAATTGTATTTACTACAGTTACGTTAACATTGGAATATGCTTTTGCTATTGTTGCAGTTGTTGTGTTTGTACTATCTGCATATGTGTTTGCACTATCAGTATATTTAACTGTTATTGTAGCACCGGATACTGCTTCTGTGAAGTTGTATTTTAATGTTGCTACACCATTTGATACTGTAGCATTACCCATTATTACTCCATTTTCATAGAAGTATACTGTACCTTGTGTTACTTTGTTACCATTTGCATCAACTACGTTAGCAGTTACTTCAGTATTATTGTATACTATACCAGTAACAGCTGTAGCATTTACTACGGTAGCTATTTTGTTTATAGTTGCAGTTGTTGTGTTTACACTTGCACTGTATGCACCATTTCCATCATTGTAGAAAGCAATTACATCGTAAGTTCCAGCAGCAGAATATGTGAATGTTGCTGTTGCATTACCTGTAACAGGGTTTACGTTTACAGTTTGGTTTACACCGTTTGATACGAATGTTACAGTTCCTTGTTTAATTAAAGCACCGTTTGCATTGTATATATTTGCAGTTACAGCTACGTTAGTGTTTGTTGTGTTTGTAACAGGATTCATTACAATGTAAGTACTATTACCTACTGAAATTGTAAAGTCTCTTGTACTGTTAGTGTAAGTATCTGCTGTATCATTATATGTAGCTTTTAATGTGTTTAATCCACTTGGTAATGTACCATTAATTGTTACTGTACCATCAGCGTTAACTGTTGCTGTACCAATTACTGTACCATTAACAAATGCTAAAGTTACGTTACCACTAGTTACTGGAGTATTTCCAGAGGTTACTAATAATGTAACTGAAGATGTATTTCCATTAGTTACAAATCCAACTACATTCATATCTGTGTTAACTGTTGAAATAACTGCATTAAATTTATTGGTAGCATTTGCATATTTGTTTGTGCTATCAGTGTAATTAGCTGTAATTTCATAAGTTCCAGCTTTTGTGAATGTGTTGTTTATTGCTGCTGTACCGTTTACTACATTAGCTGTACCGATAAGGGTATTGTTGTAGTAGAAGTTTACAGTACCAGTTGTTACATTGTTACCTGAACCATCTTTTACTGTTACGTTTAATGTGGTAGGTGTTATTGTATTTCCACTTACATCAGCGGTGTTAACAGTAGTTTTTGTATCAGTTACTATAACAGTTGTTACGTTTGTTGATGTAGTGTATTTATTATTAACATCTGTGTATACAGCTGTAATATTATATTCTCCAGCTGTAGGGAAGTTAATATTATTGATTGTTACTAATCCAGTTGTATTATCCACAGTTCCGTTACCTATGACAGTGTTACCATAGTAAAATGTAACGTTACCTCTAGTTGGATATGTAGCAGTAGTACCGTTTACGGTTACTTTTGCTGTAATACTTGTATTAGTTGTTGTAGTTGCACCAGTATTGGTTACTACAATTGTTGTGTTAGTTGTTGAAATTATAATTTCACCTTTTGCAGTACTGTTACCATATGATACACTATTATTAGTATAAGTAGTGTTTATGTAGTAAGTAGCACTAGGTGAAAATTTAACATTATTAATAGTTACTTTACCATTAGATACAGCTGCAGAACTTTCATTTAAGACTGTTCCTTTAGCTGTTGTAATAGTATAATATACTGTTCCACCAGTTACATTGTTACCAGATGCATCAGTTACATATACGACTATTACAGGAGCAACGGTTGTGTTACCAGTTACAGTAGGAATAGTTGTTATTGTTGTTGCTTCAACGATAGATGCTGTGGTTACAGTACTTGAACTATCAAATACATCAACATCATAGTAGTTTACTGTTATGTTGTGTACTCCAGTAGTTGTAAAGTTATGGTATCCAGTTGCTGTACCATTAGCTACATCCACTGTAGCAATAGGTTTACCATTTTCATAGAAAATTACTTGACCTTCACTAATAACTTTACCAACTGAATCAGTTACAATAGCTGTTAAAGCTGTATTATTATTGATTACATCGGTTACTGTGTTAGCTTGTATTGTAGTAGCTATTTTACCAATTGTTGCAGTACCGTTTACGGTAGCTGTACCATTAGCATAAGTATTTGTTGTATCATTATATGTAGCATTTATTTGATAAATACCTGCTGCACTTGGTGTGTATGAGATTGTTGCTACACCATTAGTTACTGTAGCATTACCTATTACTTCACCATTTACATAAAATACAACTAAACCTTTAGTTACATTGTTATTGTTTTTATCAGTAACATTTACACTGATTGTTGTTGGACTTAAAACTGCACCAGTAATACTATTTACAGTTACATTTACAGGCATTGTTGCGAAAGCTTGTACTGCACTGCTACTTGCTTGTGCATATATTGTATCATTATCAATGTAAGTTGCTGTAATATTGTAATCTCCAGCTGTTGGAACTGTGAAATCAACATGAGCATTACCGTGTTCATCTATAGCACTTGTTCCAAGAGTTTTAGTAGTACCATTTATTTTTGTACTGAAAACTACAGCTCCTTCAGTAGTTCCTGTTACCGTTGTACTTACAGTTGTAGTATTTAATACATATAACGGACTGCTAACACCAGTTTGATTAAATGTTGGCTCAGCTATATTTACAGTAGCTTTTGAAACTGTTACATTAGTTATGTTTGAACTACTTACATATGTGTTAGTAGCATCATTATAATTAGCTGTAATAGTGTAAAATCCATCTTGTTTAAATTGATAAGTAATGGATGTTTCACCTGCAGTTAAGTTTACTGTACCTATTTGGTTACCATTTGCTTTTATTGTAACAACACCAGTTTTTACATCAGTACTTGTAGTACCAGTATAATTTTTTACTGTAGGTGTGATTGTTACAGTATCAGTTGTTAAAGCTTTATTATCAGTTGCACTTGTTGAAACTGTGGTGTTTGTTGTTATTTGACTTGCTTGTTTTGTTGCTTGTTTAACAATAGATGTTGCTTGTGCATTACTAGTTACTGTTTTAGCTGCTGATGCTACTGTTGTAGCTTGTGTGTTATCTGAAGTTGCTGCTGTTGATGTTACTGTTGTTGCTTGTGTATTATCTGAGGTTGTTGCTTGTGTGTTGTCTGATGTTGTTGCGGTATTAGTTTGAGTGTCTTTATTACTTGTTGTTGTAGTTTCTTTTACCACATCACTACTTGAATCGTCTGTACTTGTTTGTACTGTATCGGTGGTTGTGTTTGCTGCAACAGTTGTTGCTTGCACAGTAGATGCACTTGAAGTGTCTGCTGTTGCAGTGCTATTATCTGATGCTGCTACGGCTCCTATACCAACTAAGACAATTAGTAATGTTGTGAATAAAAGGAACGTTTTAGTTCTTTTATTTAACATTTTAAATTGAATATGTCTCTCCTTTAATTATTTAAAATAAAGATATCATTAAATGAGAGAAGTAAGATCTTATTCATAATAATCTAATAATTATCTAATATATTATCTCCTCTCATGATACATAAAAAAGTTATACCTTTTAATTTTATCTTTATTTAATTTATAAAAAATTTCAAACTAATCATAAATTAATATGATTGAATTATATATTTATAAACGATATTATTAATATTTTATCATTTTAAA